>CAZZHB010000013.1:4414-16675 GCA_964653615.1 uncultured Aquiluna sp. | reverse complement strand
TGACCACTGGATTAGTTTCCAAGGTTGTCTCTGACGGCAGCGAATTTGGAGTATCCGCTTCGCTAAACCCTGGTAACTCCGGAGGTCCGATTTTTGACCGCGAGGGTCGCGTTCTCGGCATTGCCACCTACAAGCTGCTCGAATCAGAAGGTCTTGGTTTTGCCAGAAGTGCCACTTTGCTCTGCACCACAATCGTCAAATGCGACAACGCCAACCCAATTTGGTCGACGCAATTGGCCGCTAAGCCAGGTTCACAAACCGGAGGAAGCACGGCCGCCGGTCAGGCTAAATCGGCAACCCTGCCGCCCTTTGCCAATCGGTCATCCAAACTCACTGGGGCTCAGCAAAACTCCATCAACAGGCTGCTCATTCTCAATGGCTGGGCAGCAAACTTCTCCTGCACCGGACTGATTGCCAATAACGCAACCAGCGCCGAGCGAACTCTTGCACGGGCACGAGCCAAGGCCGTATGTGATTTTGCTGCCAAGCAAAAGCCTGGTCTTGTTACCTTCTTCCAAACCAAACCTTCGACTTCGAAGAGCAGTATTGGTCGAGTTTTGGTCACGATCACCAACTAGCGAGGCGTTTTTATTTTGAAAGCAGGCTAGGAAGTTCTGCATCAAAGTGCTAAGCTTTTCCGCTGTCGCGCCTCTAGCTCAATCGGCAGAGCAACTGACTCTTAATCAGTGGGTTCTGGGTTCAAGTCCCAGGGGGCGCACCAACTTTAACGAACAGTTTCGCTCAGCCCTGATGCTATTTTGATTCCATGCTTGAGCTAAAAGACTTTGCTGCTTACAAAGACAAGTCCGGACGAATAACCCGACTACCCGCCAAACTTTCACGCAAGAACAAGCTCTCAGTAACGCTTTTGGAAATCTTCGAGCCTGGTGTTGAGTACTCCGAACCTGAGCTAAACGAGATGCTCAAGGCATATTTAGATGACTTTGCACTGGTTCGCAGAACACTTGTGGACATGGGTCATCTCCAAAGAGATCCATATGGCAAGGTCTACAAAAGGGTGATCAAATCTCAAGAACCAAGCTCACCTGATCCCCAAGCTTGATCTGATTTGGCTTCCGAACCGCATCCTTGAGTGGGATGAAGAAGCTTTTGTCTCTTGGGATTAGTGACGTAGTCACTGTGATTTCTCCGATGGTAACCCTTGCCGGAATAACTCCCCAGCCATAAGTGAGCTCTCGTTTGTAGAGTTCGATTTCATCGGTGATTTCTGGCGGAGTGGGTAGGAAATAGAACGGGGCTGGCCCGCGCCACTCGATGACGACCCCTGTGATTTCGAAACGCGGCATCAGATAAACAGTGCCGGGATCATTGATGCCACCAGCAATAAGCCAGCGGTCCAGTTGAAGGCTCTTAGTCTGGCGGGGTTGGTTAGGACCTTGGAGATTCCCTGGCCCATCACCGCCCATGCCACTGCTCCCGGGTAGGTGGTGATTAGGAAAATCGCGATGCAGATCGCCACCGCGCTAACGCCCAATTCAACCGGGGCATAAGTTGCCATGAAAGAGGTGCAGACGATCCAGGCCTTTGGGTTTACGAATTGCAGCAGGAAGGCTTTGAAGAATTTCGGAGCTTCGACCTGGTCCGGACCTGTCTTATAACCGGAGCGGATGACCTTATAAGCCAGATAAACGATGTATCCAAAGCCGATGTACTTGAGAATCTCGTAAATCAGGGGCACCGCATGAAAAACTGCACCGAGCCCCAGGCCAATTGCTGTCAGCATGCTGCCAAGACCCAGCATGATGCCGTTTACAAAGACCAGGGACTTTCGGGTTCCATGGTTAGCACCAGATGCCAGTAGGTAGGTGTTATTTGGCCCTGGAGTGATTGCAGTCACAAATCCAAAGGTTGCAACGGCAACTAATAGCTCTATCGGCACCTGGTCATTCTTGCACCAATGAGCAATAGGCTAAAGAGGTTCGAAAGGCGATTTATGTCAAAAGCTCTGATGATTATTGACGTTCAGGCAAGCCTCTTTCTCGGGCCGTGGCCAGTGCCTGGAGCTCCTGAGCTTTTACAGCGCATCGGAGATCGTCTTTTGAAAGCTCGTCTCGAAGGGGAATCGGTCATTCATGTTCAGAATGACGGTCCAGACGATGAAATGGACGCCCCGGGAGAACCTTGGTGGGAGTTGGTTCTTCACGCCAAAGAAAACGAACTCGTGGTTCGAAAGACGCACCAAAATGTCTTTGAATCTAACCCTGATCTTGCTGATGAACTAAAGACCAGGGGCATTACCCAACTTGAGTTTGTAGGTGTTCAATCCGATATGTGCCTTGGTGCCTCAGCCAGAGCTGCCCATGAGTTGGGTTTCAAGATCTTGGTTCAGCGAGATATGCACGCTACCTATGACGGCGGTTACCCTGGATCTGAAGATCCGACTCCTGCAGGTGAAATCTCGGACCGAATTCAGCGGGAGCTAGAAGTCCTCAAATGAACAACTTTGTTGCACTAGAACCAAAGCAGTTTCCCGCCTATCTGCAGGCGATTGAGAGCGTTGGTGCGAAGGTAGTGCCAATAGGGCCAGAGGTTAGGGCTTTGGTCTGGACCGACTACGCCAATCCACAGGGATTAGCAGACATTTTGGCCGCGAACCCGCAGTTGGAGTGGGTGCAATTACCGTTCGCAGGCGTCGATGCTTTCAGTGAAATCATTCAGGCAAAACCCACCTTCACCTCAGCCAAGCGTTCATATTCTGAGCCAGTTGCCGAGCACGCATTGATGTTGTGCATGGCTCTGGGGCGCATTCTGCCAGAGCGAATTCGTGCCACCAGCTGGGGTAAAAAGCACGCCGACTCTCTATTTGATGCCGAGGTCCTAATCATCGGAGGCGGTGGTATTGCCGAGCAGTTAGTCGAAATGCTGATGCCGTTTAGGTCCAAGATAACCGTTGTTCGTAAGCGCCCTCAAGCTGAGTTCTTGGCGGGATTTACCGGCCGCGTGGTTGGTTTTGATCAGCTAGATGCCGAATTGCCAAAAGCTCAGTTTGTAGTTTTGGCCTGTGCGCTAACCGATGAGACCAGGTTCCTCTTTGACTCGACCCGCTTTGCCCTGATGCGTCCCGATTCTTACCTGGTGAACATCGCAAGGGGAGAGGTTGTTGATCAGGAGGCTCTTTTAGCCGCGCTTTCAAGTGGTCAAATCGCAGGGGCTGCGACTGACGTCACCTATCCGGAGCCGCTACCCGAAGGTCATCCGATGTGGAGCGAACCCAAGCTCATCATCACCCCTCACACTGCCGACACTTTGCCGCAGGTGACGCGTTTGTTTTCTGAGCGACTGCGCGTGAATGTTGCAGCTTGGCTAAACGGCCAAGCGCTGACCGGAGTGGTCGATAAGGAACTTGGTTACTAGTGGAGTTCTCCACCTGGGCCCTCTACGCAGCCGCTGCGGTCGGGTTGTCACTAACTCCAGGACCTAATGGGCTTTTGGCTCTGACCCACGGAGCGCTCTATGGAACGCGCAGAACTTTGGCGACAATCTTTGGTGGCGGTCTGGGATTTGCAACCGTCATCGGCCTGAGCATGTTTGGCATTGGAGCTCTACTGCAGGCATCAGCTGAATTGCTTGTGGTTCTCAAGTGGCTTGGGGGTGCATACCTTGTTTTCCTTGGCATTCAGGTCTGGAGATCTGAACCCATGGGAGCTTCAGGTTCGGTTGCCTCTGGCACTCAAGCAGCAAGGCAGTTGTTTAGCCAAGGCTTCCTATCGGCCGTGACAAACCCCAAAGGAATCTTGTTTTTCGTGGCTTTTTTGCCGCAGTTTATCGACCCAAACGCACCTTTGTTTGTGCAGTTTTTGATTATGGCTGCGACGTTTGTTTTCATCGAGTTTTGGTATGAGCTTTTAGTTGCAGCGCTAGCCGATCGCATTCAGCCGTGGCTAAGACGAGTAGGAAAAAACTTCAACCGAGTTTTCGGTTCGGTGTTTATGGCAATCGGAGTGCTGCTGCCGCTTCGCTAGAAGGCGATCTGCTTTCTCAGCATCTCGATGTGACCCTTCGCCTTTACGTTGTAGAAGACGTGGGAGAGCACACCCTTTTCGTCCACCACAAAGGTAGAGCGAATGGTTCCCATGTAGGTCTTGCCATACATGCTCTTCTCGCCGTATGCACCATAGGCAAGCTGAACAGCGTTGTCTGGGTCGCTTAGGAGCTCAAAGTTCAAACCCTCTTTGTCCTTGAACTTCTTGAGCTTTCCTGGCTCGTCAGGAGAGATGCCTAAAACGGCGTAGCCGGCGGACTTTAGCGAGTTGATGTTGTCCCTGAAGTCACATGCCTGCGTGGTGCATCCGGGAGTCGATGCCGCTGGGTAGAAGTAAACGACAACTTTCTGGCCTGCTAGTGAAGCCAGTGAGATTTCTTCGCCGTCTTGGTTCTTCAGGGTGAACTGCGGTGCCTTGTTGCCAATTTCTAGAGCTGTAGTCATAGGTGAAATAACTTTTTCCGCACCGATACAATTCCCAAGTGATCGCATCCGTCGCCGGCTTCTTTACCGGGCTCTCTCTCATAATCGCGATTGGCGCGCAAAACGCCTATGTGCTGCGACTTGGTTTGATGCGCCACCACGTGCTGGCTGTGGTCTTGTTTTGCGCAGTTTCCGATGCGCTTTTGATCATTGCCGGCGTCGCGGGCTTGGGTGCAATCATTCAACAGCTACCGCTGTTGCTGGAGGTTTTTCGCTATGCCGGTGCCGCATACCTAATTTGGTTTGGCATCTTGGCAATTCGAAGGGTGCTGAAGCCAAAGTCCCTTCAGGCTCAGGGCGAAGCTTTGCCACTTCTTAAGACCTTGGCCACCATGGCGGCACTGACCTGGCTAAATCCTCATGTGTATTTGGACACGGTGATTCTCCTGGGGTCAGTTGGCAATCAGTTTGAACCTAATCAGTGGTGGTTTGCACTAGGTGCTGCCTCGGCAAGTTTCGTTTGGTTCTTCTCGCTCGGTTACGGCGCCAAGTTGCTGTCGCGGTTTATGTCCTCGATGAGGTTCTGGCAGGTGCTGGATCTTGTCATCGCCGGAGTAATGTTTGCGATTGCTGCGAGCCTGTTGTTTGGCAAGTTGTAATTTTGTCTAGGGGCACTAGACTTATTTCATGATTCAACTTCCAGCGACACTTTCGATGGGTGCCGTTACTCTCAAAGTCGCAAACGTCGACCAAATGCTGCGTTTTTACACCCAGGGGGTCGGGCTCAAAGTCTTTCAAAGTTCCCAAAATGGTTATTTGCTTGGGCAGGATTCGGTGGTGCTAAACCTTGAGCATGCTCCAGAGCTTCGCCAAGCCGGATCTCATGAAGCTGGTCTGTTTCACACCGCATTTCTCTTCTCTTCAGAATCAGCCCTTGCTTATGCGGTGGCATCGCTGGCCAGGCAGTATCCAGGGTCTTTCACCGGGAGTGCGGATCATCTGGTTTCCAAGGCTTTCTATTTCGATGATCCAGAGGGAAATGGCGTTGAGCTTTACTGGGATAGACCAAGAACCCAGTGGCAGTGGGAGAACGGCGAGGTCAAAATGGCAACGCTGGCGCTGGATCCCAACCGTTTTCTAACCGAACACCTCGACAGTGGTGCTCCCGAGGTAAGTAGCATCGGACACGTTCACCTCAGCGTTGGTTCGATCGAGCAGGCTAAAGACTTTTATGTGAACACCTTGGGTTTTGACATCACCACCAATTACGCAAACACCGCACTCTTTGTTGCAGCCGGCGGCTATCACCACCACATGGCCATGAATATCTGGCGCTCCAGGGGAGCCGGCCGGAGGCAACCAACTTTGGGCCTTGGTGAAGTGAGAATCCAGCTCGGTAGCAGCGATGCCTTTGCCCAGCTTGAGGCCAACCTCAAAAACGCCAGAGCAGAATTTGCTAACACGGGCGAATCCATTGAAATTTTTGACCCGTGGGGAAATCAAGTATCAATTCGGGCATAATCGAATCGTGAACTCAGACAGTTTTGGCAACTTTGCCAACCGCTCCAGCTCAAAATGGCGCAGATTCCCCGAAGACGTATTGCCGATGCACGTTGCGGAGATGGACTTTGACGTTGCTCCCGCAATTCGCGAACGCATCAAGGATCTAGCGGATCGCTCAGACCTTGGTTACACCGGACCAATTCCAGAAGTTGCCAAATCTTTTGAGGCCTTTGCTCTAGATCGCTGGGGCTGGCAAATCGCTCCCGAGCAGCTCAAGCTGGCTACCGATGTTGGTGTTGCAGCAGTGGAGATCTTGCGCGTCTTGACCGAGCCGGGGGATAAGGTGCTGGTTAACAGCCCGGTCTACTCGAGCTTTTATCACTGGATCGAAGAGGTTCATGCTGAGGTGGCAGATGCACCACTGGTGCTCAAGGGTGGCGACTGGGTTTTGGACCTAGGTGCGATTGAAGATGCCTTCAAAGCAGGCGTAAAGGTCTACATGCTTTGCTCGCCGCAGAATCCAGTTGGCCGAGTTCACACCGCCAAAGAACTAACCGAGGTTGCTGAACTTGCAGACAAGTACGGGGTTACCGTTGTAAGTGATGAGATTCACGCTCCACTGAGCTGGGTGCCATTTACTCCTTACCTTGCCCTCGGCCCAGCCGCTGAGCGCACCGGAGTAACGATCACTTCAAGTTCCAAGGCCTGGAATGTGGCGGGCTTGAAGGCAGCCTTTCTAATCACGCAGGGTTCCGAGGTTCAGAATCGACTAAAAGGTATCCCTGATGCGATGCACTGGCGGACTTCTTTGATTGGCGCTTTTGCCATGGAGAGCGCTTTTTCTGATTCGGTGCAGTGGCTAGATGAGGCGGTATCGGAGATTCAAGAGAACCTGGCCTTCTTCCAACATGAGGTTTCCCAGAAACTACCTAAGGCCAAGCTTTACAACATGGAGAGCACCTATTTGGTTTGGGTAGACCTATCCGCCTATAAGGTGGATCGGCCTCAGCAGGTGATATTGCAGCAGGCCAAGGTTGCGGTTGTGCCGGGTGAAGATCACGCGCCAGACGATGAGTACTCGAACTTCATTCGATTCAACATCGCAAGCTCAAAGGCAAGAATCAGCGAGGCTGTCTCGCGAATCTCAAAGGTGCTCGAGGGCTAGTTTTAGATCGGTGATCAAATCACCGGCATGCTCAAGTCCAACCGAAAGTCTCAGGGTTGATTCGGTGATGCCCATCTTCAACTGAGTTTCGGTGTCTAACCTGCGGTGAGTCGAAGATGCCGGGTGGGTAATCAAAGAGCGTGAGTCTCCGAGATTGTTGGAGATGTCAATCACCTCAAGCGCATTCATAAAGGCAAAGGTCTTGGCCTTATCGGCATCGAGCTGAATGGCTAGCGTGGTTCCGCCCTTGAGCATCTGCTTTTTCGCCAGGGCAGAATCCGGGTGAGAGTCTAAGAATGGGTGAACCACCCTGGCCACACCCTTTAGGCCCTCAAGCGCGGTTGCCACCTCAAATGCACTGTCAGCCATTTTGTTGACTCGCATCGACATGGTCTCTAGCGACTTGGTTAGCACCCAAGCGTTGAATGGCGAGAGCGATGGGCCGGTGTGACGAGTAAACGGCTTGAGCACCTCGTTGATGTATTGCTTGCTGCCAACAACAGCGCCACCTAGCACTCGGCCCTGGCCATCCATGTGCTTGGTTGCCGAGTACATCACCACGTCTGCACCAAGCTCGAGTGGCTTTTGCAGAATCGGGGAGGCCATGACGTTATCTACGATCAAAATGCCACCGGCTTTGTGGGTCAGTTCTGCGACCAGCTTGATGTCGACAATCTCCATTAGCGGGTTGCTCGGGGTCTCAATAAAGACGGCTTTTACCGGCTTTGAAAGTGCCTGCTCCCAGCCCTCGGGTGAGTTCGCAGAGACTATTTCGACCTGTACGCCCCACTTGGGCAAGATTTCGGTAAGCACCACATAGCAGGAGGAGAACATCGCAGGCGAGGCCACCACCCGATCACCGGCTGAAACCAAAGATGCCAATGAAGCAAACATGGCTGCCATTCCACTGCCGGTTGCAAGTGCTGCCTCTGCTCCTTCGATAAGCGCCAGACGCTCTTCGAAACCGGTAACGGTTGGGTTAGCAAATCTGGAGTAGAGGTAGTGCTCCTCGGTCTCCATAAAAGCCTGTTCTGCCTGCTCGGCAGAGTCGTAGCTAAAGCCGCTGGTTAGAAACAAAGCCTCAGAGGTTTCGGCAAAGCCGGATCGAATCAAGGCCCCACGAACACTCACCGTATCGGGGTGCAGGGCGCGCTTGGTTGGCTCATTGATCGGATCGTTGTGACCCCATGGCCGAGAACGCTTTGTCATAAGGCAAAAACATACCGCTTTGGGGATACTCTTGGCACGTGTTTGACCAAGTAAGTCAGTTAGCCCAGGAGCTATTTCAGCGCCACGGGTTGATTAATTACTCCTTTGGATTCGATAGAGCCATCCGCCGAGCCGGGCTTTGTAACTACTCCCAAAAGCGAATCACCATCTCTAGACACCTGGTCGAGGCCGGGGATATGCAGGTCGTCGAGCAGGTTTTACTGCATGAGATTGCACACGCGCTCTGCGGACAAGAGGCTGGTCACGGCAAGATCTGGAAGCAAAAAGCAACCGAACTCGGCTACCTTCACCAGAGAATTGATGGCAATCCACTTGCTAAGCAAGTTGCTAAGTATCGCGGCGTTTGCCCGGGTGGCCACGAGCATTTTCGCTCTCGCCGGCCCGCCCGAATGCTCAGTTGCAAATTGTGTGCGCCGAGTTTTTCCAGGCGTTATCTAATCACCTGGGGCGAGAACTAAGCGCTTGGTCCAATTAGCAGCGAGCAGATGATTGCTCCTGCAAAAAAGTTCAACCAGATAAACACTTTCCAGCCGCGATTGGCACGCTCGCAATTCTCATCGGTGATGCCCAGCTCTCTTCCAACCACAAACAGGTAGGGGATTGCGGCTAAAGCGGCAAAAGCAAAACGATCTGGCAGTAAAAGTGCCAACAATCCAGCGAGAACGTAAAAACCAAAGGCGATTCTGGTGGTTAGCCGAGCCCCCAGCGCAGTTGCAATTGATGAGATTTTGGCCTCGCGGTCGGCCCTAACATCCTGCACCGCACCAAAAGCGTGAGAGGCCATGCCCCAGAGCATGAAAGCCGCAATGCCGATTAGGTGGAAGGTGTTGATATTGGCAGCTGCCATGGCAAGGCCCACCAGCATCGGACCCACGAAGTGCCAGGCACTGGTTAGCGAATCAAGAAATGGAATCTCTTTGAAGCGAAGCCCCTTGATGCTGTATGCCACCACCGCGAACAGCGTCAGCCAGAGCCAAAGCGTTGCATTCAGGTTGATAGTAGACAGCGCCAGCGCAAATGGAGCCGCAATTCCAAATGCCAGAGCTAAAGTCAGCCTGTGGTATTTGGGGTCTAGCAGTGCCCCTTCGATGCCACCTTTTCTCGGGTTTCGAAGATCGCTCTCGTAATCAAAAACATCGTTCACCCCATACATCAAGAGGTTGTAGGGGACGAGGAAGAAAATGCTACCGAGCCAAAAGATCCAGTCCATTTGCCCGGTCGAGAAATAGTAGGCCGCCCCAAAAGGGAATGCCGTGTTAATCCAGGAGATGGGCCTGGAAGCCACAAACAGCTTTACCGTGGCACTCACTTTTTCTTCCCCAAAAGCTCCCAGGTGAGCGGAATCAGAACCAAGCCGACCAGGGTGTAGGAGAAGTCCTCGATTGGTGCCACTCCCAGCTTGATGCCCGAGATCAGGCTTTCGTCGTAGCCGACAATTCCAGCCAAAATGATTAGGTTGTCAAAGACCAGCGTCATCAACAAAAGCAAAGCAGTCGCAAGTCTCAATGCTCTGAGCTGGAGGTGTCGCCTAAATGCAAACGCGATCAAACCTGCCAACAGAACCGGTGGCAGCGCGATGCTTAGGTAGCTCAGTTCCGTCGCCATTTTTTGAACCCTAGGTAGGCAATCAGGATGGTGTAGCTCAAGAGCGTGAGAAAAAACACCTCTTCGATGGGAAGTTCCGGGGCGATGGTGATGCCGGTCAGGTAGGGACCCTCGCCTCGGAAAAAGATTCCGAGCGCAATGCCAACCAAATCCCAAATCAAGAACAGCAAGACCGCAACGGTAAGGGTGATGATGGTTCTCAGTGGCTGAATAAACAATGCGAGCTTGTGTTTGTAATCAATTAGCCCCATTCCCAAGATGGAAATGGCTAGGGCTAATAGATAAAGAATCAAGCCAGGCCTTTCCAGTTTTTGACTGGCTTTAGCTCGCCCTTTATCGGACCGGCAGTTCTGTCATCGGTGAGGTGCTTATAGACCAACTCGGCACCAATTAGGCACATCGGCAAGCCAATGCCTGGGATGGTGTTGTGGCCGACATAGAAGAGGTTTTTTAGCTTCTTGGAGTAGTTCTTGGGTCTAAAGAAGGCGCTCTGGCGCAAAGTGTGAGCCATGCCAAGCGCGGTTCCACTCCAGGCATTTAGCTCGTTCTCGAAATCACGTGGCCCCATGGTCTTTCGAACCACGATGCGCTCTTTCAGGTCTGGAATTTCACACCACTGAGCAATCTGGTCAATCACCTTGTCGGCAGCTGCCTCGAAGCTTTGATCGCCCGAGCCACCAATACCAACATCGGCTGCCGCTGGAACCAGCACGAAGATGTTCTCCATGCCTTCAGGAGCGACGCTCGGGTCGGTCTTTGATGGGTTGCAAATGTAGAGGCTGGCAGGATCTGGTACCTCTGATTTGCCATCAGCCTTGCGGAATACCTTCGCGAAGTTCTTGCCCCAGTCCTTGGTGTACAAAAGCGTGTGGTGATCGAGCTGATCGATCTTGCCTTTGACGCCCAGGTACATCAGCAGAGCCGATGGGCCAGGAACTCGCTTGTCCCACCAGGATTGCGGGAAGGACTGGTGCTGGCGCTCTAGCAGTTTGGTTTCGACAAAGTGAAGGTCGGCGCTCGCCACCACCACATCTGCGTAATACTCGGCAGCGCCAACTTGCACTCCAACAGCTTTGCCGTCTTTGGTCAAGATCTTGGACACCGGAGACGATGTGTGAATCTCAGCCCCGTGCTCCTTGGCCAGCCTTGCTACTGACTCGATCAGCGTGTAGAAACCACCCTGCGGGTAGAAGACGCCCTGGTTCATGTCGACGTGGGTCATCAGGTGATACATCGCTGGGGTGTTGTATGGCGATGCTCCGAGGAAGACCGCTGGGAAGTTCAGCATTTTCTTCAGGCGCTCGTCTTTGACGAACTGACCTGAGAAGTCATACAAAGAGGTGGTCAGTAGTTTCAGGAACTTGCCCAGCTTGGCCAGCACTTCCGGGTGGAGGAATGACCTTAGGTCTTTGAAGTTGGTGTAGAGAAAGTGCTTGATCGAGAGTTCATAGGCTTCTTTTGCACTGTCGAGGTACCTTTGCAACTGCTCGCCACTGCCGGGCTCGATTGACTCGAACATGGCCTTGATCTCAGGCAGCTTCTCGCTCATCACCAGTCGATCGCCTAGCCCCTCGTTGCGGGTTTGGTAGGCGGGGGTTAGTCGAACCAGGTCCAACTCGTTGGCTGCGGTGGTCCCCATTAGGTTGTAAAACTGCTCAAAGGCATCCGGCATCAGATACCAGCTCGGCCCCATGTCGAAGCGGAAGCCATCCTTCTCCCAGAGGTAGGCACGACCACCGAGGCCTGCCCTGGCCTCAAAGAGCTTTACCTGCATGCCTGCCTTGGAAAGCAGGGCTGCGGTTGAAAGACCTGCGATGCCACCGCCGATTACGATTGCGGTTTTTTGGCTCATGGTCTTACTCCTAAGAATGATTTCGCTAACAGCCAGATCTTTGTGGCGTTGCCAACGCTGATTCGAGTTTCAATCAACTTCTTGGCTTCGGTATTTCCGATTTTGAGGTTTAGCTCGGTGAAAAGAAGTTGTGCAGCGGTAACAGCGGCCCTGGCTGACTTAGGTAAAAGCGGAAGTGATTGCGCGCTCACTGCAAGATCTTGGTTGATGTCTTCAACCAATCGAGCCTTGGTTGCCTCATCGAAGTTCGAAACATTCACATTTGGAAAGTAGCTGCGACCAAGGCGCTTGAAGTCAGCGCTGAGGTCTCTCAGGAAATTCACCTTCTGGAAAGCGCTACCGAGGGCTCTTGCGCCTTTGACGAGCGCTACCTTTTCGTCCTTGGTGTAGCTGCCACCGTGTACAAAGGCTGCTAGGCACATCAGCCCAACAACTTCTGCGGATCCGTAAACATAGGTATCGAAAGAAGCTTGGTCGTGC
>CAZZHB010000013.1:0-4404 GCA_964653615.1 uncultured Aquiluna sp. | reverse complement strand
GCTCTTTTTCGGTTAGGTCCTGGCGCATTGAGTAGAAGAAAGGCTCCACGATGTCTTTGCTGATTCCAACTTCTCGGGCGGTTATGGCAAAGGCGTGGATGATGAGGTTTGTGCTGAAACCCAACTGCATGGCACGGTAGGTTTCCTGCTCAAACGCAGTGAGTTCTGCCTCAGGATCTAACTCAGCTCCCTTGGCTTGAGCTTCGGCCGCTGAGCCATCAACAATCTCATCCGCAACTCTCACCAGGGCGTAGATGTTTTCAACGTGATGCCTAACATCTTTGGAAAGCAGTCGAGTGGCCATGCCAAAGGAGGTGGAGTAGCTGTAGATGACTTCTCTGCTGGCGCGATGTGCGGCCTGCGAGTAAAGGGCAAGCCCAGTTGGGACCTTGGTCGTATCTTGGCTTTCCACCCTTCTAGGCTACTAGTTCTTGCAGTTAGGATGGAACCATGCCTAACTCGATGAAACCCCGCTCACACGTAGTTACCGACGGTATTGAAAGAGCAGCCGCTCGCGGCATGCTCCGTGCGGTCGGAATGGGTGATGAGGACTGGGAGAAGCCACAGATTGGTGTCGCGTCCTCCTGGAACGAGGTGACCCCCTGCAACCTATCGCTCGACCGTCTGGCGGATGCAGCAAAGATGGGTGTGCACGCAGCCAAGGGTTACCCAATGGAGTTCGGGACTATCTCGGTTTCGGATGGTATTTCCATGGGCCACGAGGGAATGCACTTCTCCCTGGTCTCACGCGAGATTATTGCTGACTCGGTTGAGACCGTTATGCAGGCCGACCGCTTGGACGGATCAGTTCTGCTGGCTGGTTGTGACAAATCACTTCCGGGCATGATGATGGCGGCCGCTCGTTTGGACTTGGCATCGGTTTTCCTCTACGCGGGATCGATTGCCCCAGGCTGGGTAAAGCTATCTGACGGCACTGAGAAGCAGGTGACCATCATCGATGCCTTTGAGGCGGTTGGTGCCTGCAAGGCCGGCAAGATGAGTGTCGAAGACCTAGACCGCATTGAGCGAGCTATCTGCCCTGGCGAAGGTGCCTGCGGTGGAATGTACACCGCAAACACCATGGCGTCGATCGGTGAGGCACTCGGTCTGAGCCTTCCAGGTTCAGCATCCCCACCTTCGGCAGATCGTCGCCGTGATGCCTGGGCTCACCGCTCGGGTGAGGCAGTTGTGAATCTGATTGCCAAGGGCATTACCGCCCGAATGATCTTGACCAAGAAGGCCTTCGAGAACGCAATTGCAGTTTTGATGGCATTTGGTGGTTCAACCAATGCAGTTCTGCACCTGCTAGCGATTGCCCGAGAGGCCGATGTTGACCTTCAGCTTGCAGACTTCAACCGCATCGCAGACAAGGTGCCTCACCTTGGCGACCTGAAGCCATTTGGCCAGTTCGTAATGAACGATGTCGACCGCGTCGGTGGCGTTCCAGTTTTGATGAAGGCGCTTTTGGACGCCGGTCTGATTCACGGAGACTGCCTAACCGTAACCGGAAAGACCGTTGCCGAAAACCTCGCCGACATCAACCCGCCTGACCCAGACGGCAAGATCATCCGTGCGATGAACAACCCAATCCACAAGACCGGTGGCATCACGATCCTGCACGGATCAATGGCTCCGGAAGGCGCCGTAGTGAAGACCGCTGGCTTTGACCTAGAGGTATTCGAGGGTCCCGCCAAGGTGTTCGATCGCGAATCTGGTGCAATGGAAGCATTGACCCGAGGTGAGATTGTGGCTGGCGATGTCGTCGTTATCCGTTACGAAGGCCCTAAGGGTGGGCCAGGTATGCGTGAAATGCTTGCCGTCACCGGAGCAATTAAGGGTGCGGAATTGGGCAAGGATGTTCTACTATTGACGGACGGACGATTCTCAGGCGGCACAACCGGCCTGTGTATCGGACACATTGCGCCAGAGGCCACCGACGGTGGACCAATTGCTCTGGTGCGCGATGGAGACCTGATTCGGGTCGACATCGCAGCTCGTTCAATTGACTTACTCGTCGATGATCAAGAGCTGGCTGCCCGCAAGCAAGAGTGGCAGCCGCTTCCACCGCGCTACACCCGTGGCGTGCTAGGGAAGTACTCCAAGCTATTTAGATCCGCTGCAGAAGGAGCCTTCTGCGGCTAAAGCCGACTTGATAAGGAACCTGATGGCAACCGAAACACTCACCGGAGCACAGGCAATCATTCGCTCGCTGGAAATGCTGGGCGTTGACACTGTGTTCGGTCTGCCTGGTGGAGCGATTCTGCCAACCTACGACCCATTGATGGATTCCAAGAAGATTCGTCACATCTTGGTTCGCCACGAGCAGGGTGCGGGTCACGCTGCTGAAGGTTACGCAGCCGCCAGCGGAAAGCTCGGTGTCTGCATCGCAACAAGTGGACCGGGAGCAACCAATCTGGTGACCCCAATCATGGACGCCATGATGGACTCGGTTCCATTGCTGGCGATCACCGGTCAGGTGAACTCCCACGCCATCGGAACCGACGCTTTCCAAGAGGCGGACATCGTTGGCATCACAATGCCAATCACCAAGCACAGCTTCTTGGTTACCGACCCATCCGAAATCCCGGCAACCATGGCTGCCGCATATGAACTTGCAACCACGGGTCGACCAGGACCGGTTTTGGTCGACGTTGCCAAGGATGCGCAGAACAAAAAGTTTGAATTCTCCTGGCCACCAAAGGTTGAACTCCCTGGCTACAAGCCGGTGACCGACCCGCACGGTAAGCAGGTTCAGGCGGCAGCAGAAATGATCCTGGCTTCCCAGAAGCCAATCTTCTACGTTGGCGGTGGCGTGATTCGCGCTGGTGCTCACGCTGAACTGGCTCGACTGGTCGAATTGGTTGGGGCTCCAGTTACCACCACTTTGATGGCCCGCGGAGCATTCCCAGATTCTCACCCAAACCACCTCGGCATGCCTGGCATGCACGGCACTGTTCCTGCTGTTACTGCGCTGCAGAAGTCTGATCTTCTGATCACCCTAGGTGCTCGTTTCGATGACCGTGTGACCGGAGACGTGAAGAGTTTTGCGCCGGGCGCAAAGGTGATTCACGTTGATATCGACCCAGCGGAAATTGGCAAGATTCGTCATGCGGATGTTCCGATCGTTGGCGATGCCAAGGTTGTTATTGCGATGTTGACCACCGAACTTGAGAAGCAGCTGGCTGGCAAAAAGCCAGAGTTTGCATCTTGGTGGCAATTCCTAAATGGCCTGAAGGAGCGCTACCCGCTTGGCTATGTCGATCTAGATGATGGCAAGTTAGCTCCGCAGACTGTAATCAAGCGCATTGGTGAGCTATCTGGTCCAGAGGCGATCTACTGCGCTGGAGTGGGTCAGCACCAGATGTGGTCTGCTCAGTTCATCAAGTATGAGCGTCCAAATTCTTGGGTGAATTCAGGCGGTGCCGGAACTATGGGTTACTCGGTTCCAGCAGCAATGGGTGCCAAGGTCGCTCAGCCAGAGAGGCTGGTTTGGTCTATCGACGGCGATGGCTGTTTCCAGATGACCAACCAGGAGTTGGCAACCTGCGCGATCAACAACATCCCAATCAAGGTCGCCATCATCAACAACTCCTCGCTGGGCATGGTTCGCCAGTGGCAGACCCTGTTCTACAACCAGCGCTACTCGAACACCGACTTGCACACCGGAACCGACACCATCATGATTCCGGACTTCGTGAAATTAGCTGAGGCCTATGGCTGCTTGGCGATTCGCGTTGAGAAGGAAGAAGAGATTGACGCCGCAATCAAGTTGGCAATCGAAACCAACGACCGTCCAGTGGTGATTGATTTCATCGTTGGTCGTGACGCCATGGTTTGGCCAATGGTGCCGGCAGGTGTTTCGAACGACGCGGTGCAGTATGCCCGTGATGCAGCTCCAATCTGGGATGGGGAGGAGTAGAAATGTCTCAGCACGTACTCTCGCTTTTGGTTGAGGACCGCCCTGGCATCCTGACCCGCGTGGCAGCGCTGTTTGCTCGCCGCGGCTTCAACATTGAGTCATTGGCGGTGGGAACCACCGAAGTCGAAGGACTATCTCGCATCACCGCGGTAGTGAGTCTCGATGGCCAACCTCTAGAGGACTACCCGAGGCCTGTCTTGCAGGCGCCTGCCACTGGGCGAAAAAAAAGCGCCGCATGAAGCGGCGCCTGAAGAACTTCACCTCTCGTTTGGATGTTCGTGTCTTGTTCGATTTATGGAGGTACGGGTTGTCTCCTCGGCCCTCGTGACGCAGGCGTTGCCTGTCATCGATGGGTGCAATGTAGCCGCGGCTGGACCCGCAAAGTCTCAGGGATTTCCCGATTCGGGGGTATACCCTGAGGCGTCGTGTGGCCTAGGGTATCGGGTTCAACTTGGATGGGCCTCGGCGATCCACTGTGCAGCCCG
>CAZZHB010000012.1:0-17180 GCA_964653615.1 uncultured Aquiluna sp. | reverse complement strand
ACTCCTTGAGTCGTCCGCTAAGCATTGATAGTTCCGCGGCAAACACCATGCCGATTGAAATTGCAGCACCGTGACGCCACTTATAGCGCTCAGCGTGCTCAATGGCGTGTCCCAAAGTGTGGCCATAGTTTAGGAACTCGCGCTGTCCCGATTCTTTGAAATCAACCGTGGTGATTTGCTCCTTGATGGCAACCGAGCGCCTAATGATCTCTTCGAAAACCTCGCTCTTTATGTCGGTGGCTGAGTCCGATCCCTCAACGGATTCGAGAATCCAAGGGTCTGAGATAAAGCCATACTTTACGACCTCGCCCATTCCTGCCAGAAGCTCATTGCGAGGGAGGGTTTCAAGGGTGTCTAGGTCAATAATCACCCTGTGCGGCAGGTGGAAAGCTCCGACCAGATTCTTACCCTCCGCGGTATTGATTCCAGTCTTTCCGCCAATTGCTGCATCCACCATTCCAAGCAAGGTGGTTGGAATCAATATCGAGCGAATGCCACGTAGCCAGGTAGCAGCAACGAATCCAGCGAGATCAGTGGTGGAACCGCCGCCAAGCCCAATCACCGCATCGTTTCGGTGGAAATCAGCCTGCCCCATTACCTGCCAGCAGAAGCTTGCGACTTCGATTCGCTTTGCATCTTCAGCGTTTGGGACCTCAACGACTAAAGCCTCGAAACCTTTTTCTCTCAGATCCTCTTGCACTGCCAAAGCTGTGGCACTCAGTGCCTGCGGGTGCATGATCAGCACCTTCTTGACGCCATCTAGCGATTTGGCGACCTCTGGAAGGAGCGAACGACCGATTACTGAAGTCATTTTGTGGCCTCGTGTTTGAGTTGAGAAATCAGAGGCTTAATTGCCTTACCTCCGGTGAAAACGGTAGCAGTTGCACATTGCAGGTAAAGCGCTTTTCGTTCGTTGTAGATGGCATCCCAGGCTTCTGGGTTGTCCTTCAATAGTGGCCGCTTGCTTAGGTTGATCTTGCCAAGCACATGCGAACTAGAGGTGTCTAGGAAAATGGTCCGGTATCCCGAAAGTAGCCTGCGGTTCTGTTCGCGAAGTACGATGCCGCCACCAGTTGCGATGACACCACCAATTTCGAGGGCCTTGATTAGAGCGCTGGTTTCCAGGGTCCTGAAGTGCTCCTCACCAAACTTGCTGAATATTTCCGTTATGGCACCGTGCTCTTTGGCCACCAGCTTGTCTGTGTCGGTGAATGGCAGGTCAAGCTCCTTGGCCAATTTCTTGCCGAGGGTGGTTTTGCCCGAACCCATCGGTCCGATAAGGATCAGCGTTTCCACTATGGCTTTACGATGCGTGATTTGAGCACATCTGGAATGCTCTCGAGGTAAGCCTCGAGGTTTCGCTTGGTTTCGCGAACTGAGTCGCCACCAAACTTCTCCAGAACTGAATTTGCAACCACCAAGGCCACCATGGCTTCAACTACCACTCCTGCTGCGGGCACTGCACAAACATCCGACCTTTGGTGATGAGCAGTGGCTGCTTCTCCAGTGGAAGTGTCAATGGTTTGCAGGGCGCGAGGAACGGTACTGATTGGCTTCATGCCGGCACGGACTCGGATTACCTCGCCGTTAGACATTCCACCTTCGATACCACCTGCTCGGTCGGTAATTCGGTGGACGGAACCGTCTTCTCTGATGATTTCGTCGTGAGCCACGCTGCCGCGACGCTTAGTAGTTTCCAGTCCGTCACCAATTTCAACTGACTTCATGGCCTGGATCCCCATTACAGCCGCTGCCAGCTGGGCATCAAGCCTGCGGTCCCAGTGAACATAGGATCCAAGTCCTGGAGGGCAGCCGTAAACCAAGGTCTCGGTCACTCCGCCGATGGTGTCACCAGAACTGTGGCACTCATCAATCTCGGCAACCATAAGCGCGCTAGCTGCCTTATCGAAGCACCGCACTGCATCCTCATCAAGCGCATCCTTGTCACTTGGCCTTGGGAGCAGAGTGCTCGTATTGCTCGCCGTGCCGATGGCGACAGTGTGAGTCACCAGCTCAATCCCTAATTCACGAAGAAAATTCTTCGCAATTTGCCCAAGAGCAACCCTGGTTGCAGTCTCGCGAGCGGATGCACGTTCAAGAACTGGCCTTGCCTCATCAAATCCATACTTTTGCATGCCCGTGAAATCCGCATGGCCAGGTCTAGGTCTGGTGAGTGCCGCTCCCCTGGCGCCAGTGAGCTCTTGAGGGTCCACGGGGGCTGCCGACATTACGGTCTCCCACTTCGGCCATTCGGTGTTTGCAATGCGGATTGCGATCGGCCCACCTTGAGTGAGACCAAAACGGATTCCGGCAGGAAGGGATACTTGGTCTTGCTCGAATTTCATTCGAGCGCCGCGGCCGTAGCCGAGTCTGCGCTGAGCGAGGGCATCCTGGATGTCTTCAGCTAGAACCGGAACGCCGGCGGGCAAACCCTCGATAACTCCAATGAGTTCGGGGCCATGAGATTCCCCGGCAGTAATCCAACGCAACATCTGTCTATTTTGCCATGTTCAAGGCATCGCGGATTACCTGAACCAATTCTTTCTCACTCGTCAGTGGCTCATCCAGGTCATTACCCGCAAACAAGCGCTGCTGCCCCACTGCCTGCCAGATCAGCATTTCGAGTCCGGAAATAGTTCGGTCTAAGCCCCATAGCTCAGCGGCCTTCGAGGGCCATGGCTCGTATGCCACGTCCAACAGAAAACCCTGTGGCTTGGTCCGCAGTTCCGAAAGATGTTCGTCGAGTGATTGCGGTGGCAGTGTCGAGATCACCAAATCCGACGCACAAGCTTTGTGCAATTGCGTTTCGACACCAACCTCAAACTCGTGAGATAGCTGACGCAAAGAATCTTTATTTCGACCCCAGAGAGTTACCCTCGCTCCGATTTCCTGCATCGCAACAATTGCACTGCGAGCAGTTGCACCAGTCCCCAGCACTGCAGCCGTCTTTGGTCGCAAAGCAGCTGCTGATTGTTGAATACCAAACACGTCGGTGTTATAGGCGTCCCAACCTGCGCCTCGACGTACCAATGTGTTTGCCGCACCGGTGCCAATCGCGAGTGAATCGGCGCGCTCTGCGAAATCGAGTGCTTGCTTTTTGAGCGGCATTGTGACGCTAAAACCTTGGAAATCTGGGTCCAATTTCGCCATGAACTCAGGCAGTTCATCAGCGAGTTCGATGGCCGTGTAGTGCGAATCGATGCCTCTGAAGGTAAAGGCTGCGTTGTGAATCACCGGTGACTTGGAATGCGAGATTGGGGATCCCAAGACCGCGTAGCGGCTAGTCATTCCACTCCGGGTTTTCCCTCAACCAGGCATAGAACTCCTGCGCAGCACGCTCGTGCTCGGCGAGGGTGATGCTGAACTTGGTCTCGCCAGTTTTGAGGTTTACCGTCACAAAGTAGAGCCAGTCTCCGTCTGCAGGTCGCAGTGCAGCCTCAATTGCCAATTCGCCTGGGTTCGAAATTGGCCCAATTGGCAAACCCTTGAAAACATAGGTGTTGTAGGGGTTTCGATCGGCGCGCTGAGCATCTGTGGTCGTTACTGTTTTACCGTTGGTTCCGTAATTAACTGTGGCATCCGACTGCAACAACATGCCGATGTTTAGTCGGTTTTGGAAAACCCTGGAGACCTTGAAGAAGTCCTCTGTAAGCCTTGCCTCTTCTTGAATTAGTGCTGCCAGGTTAATGACGTCAAGAGAATCCTTCAACGTGATGTCGTATTGAGCCAGTTCAGCTTCTGTCCGATCCACCATGGACTTGATTACCGTCTCTGCGCTTACACCAGGATCAAATGTGTAGGTGGCTGGAAACAGGTAGCCCTCCGCGTTCGGTGCATCGTCTGGAAGTCTTGACCTAACTGCTTCGATTGCCGCCTCGATGTCTTTAGCCTGTAAGCCAAAGTCCTGCACTAGTTGTTCGATTACCTCAGAGACTTTGAAGCCCTCCGGAATTGTGGTCTGCACAACAACTCGGTTTTTGCCTTCGATCAGGATCTCCAGCGCGCGCTTGCCCGAGATCTTGGTAGGAAATTCATAGGTTCCGGGATAGATGGTGAAGTCAGCCGTCAGCATGTCGCGGTAGATGGCATCGAAACTGAGAATGATGTCAGCCTCCACCATTTTTCGAGCTACAGCTGAGCCGTTATCTCCCGGTTCGATCACGATAGTGGTCGAAGGCCCTGGCTCTCCGGAGTAATCTGCGACTTGGAATCTGGAGATGAAATCTCTGATCGAATCCGAGGCCAGTATCGCCCCGCCGCCGACTAGCCCAATTGTCACCAGCAGCGCTAATGCGCCGAAAACTATCCTTCTGCGCCTAATCTGCTTATCGATTTGCGATGTCATCGAGTGCTATCCCCGCTAGGTTTCCGCGTTCTGAGTTCAACGCAAAGTCAAGAATAAGTGCAGCAGCCTGGGCATCGATGTATTCCCTAGACTCTTTGACCTTCTTGCCCGACTTTTGAAGCATGTGCTGTGCTGATTTGGTGGTCAGGCGCTCGTCGATCATTCTCACCACAAGGTTTGAAGCGCTAAGTGCCTGTGCGAACTCAATTGCCTTCTGGGTAGAGGGTGTGTGCTCACCCTTAAGGTTTAGCGGGAGCCCAACGTATACAACGTCAACTGCTTTATCCGCGGCAATCCCCTGGATCTTGGTAATCACATCAGAATCCATCGGCAAAGACTCCAATGGCAACGCCAACGAGCCTTCACTTATTGCGATTCCGACTCGAACGGAGCCGACATCAACAGCCAGGCGACGTGTCACTTGATTGCAGCAGCCGCTTCTTTGACGGCCAGTGCAAGTTTGGAGATGTCCGTTCCGCCACCTTGCGCAAAGTCCGCCTTACCGCCACCGCCACCGCCCAGTGCTGCGGCAGCGATCTTTGCCAAGTCACCAGCGCGCACACCCTGTTGCTGTGCGGTAAGTCCGGAAGCAATCATGGCTAGCGGCTTACCTGAAATCGCTGCACCTAGGATCACTACCGAGTCGCCACCGAGTTGCTCACAAGCGGCCGTCGTAAGGGCTCTTAGTTGCTCCGCGTTGATCTCCTGATCAAGGCTTACGGCAACAACATTGAGTCCAGAAACCTTGGTGGCGGATGCCAAAAGTGAAGGCAGCAGCTGCATAGCTTGCTGGGATTCAAGCTCTGCAATGCGCTTTTGAGCAGATTTGAGCTCCTCAAGAGCGTCGCTGATTCGGGTCTCCACCTCAGCCGCGGGTGCTTTGAGAGAGGTTGCTAGACGTCGAGTTAGCTCGCGATCTGCGGTTAGGGCCTTGAAGGCGTCGATGCCAACCAAGGCTTCGATTCTTCTTGAACCAGAACCAACGGATGACTCTGAGGTTAGCGAAACAAGGCCGATCTGAGAAGAACGCATGACGTGGGTTCCACCACATAGCTCGCGAGACCAAGGCCCACCGACCTGCACGACCCTGACTTCCTCGTCGTAGGTTTCACCAAAGAGGGCGATCGCTCCCCACTCACGTGCTGCCGGCAGCGTCATGAACTGAGCACTTACCGCTAGGTCAGACCGAATCGCTAGATTCGAAACCTCTTCAATTTCACTCTTGGTTTCATCAGACAGGGCCTGAGTCCACGAGAAGTCCAGACGCATGTAGCCGGGTCGGTTGTATGAACCGGACTGCAAGGCCTCGGGGCCTAGCACCTGGCGGAGCGCTGCGTGCACAACGTGCGTTGCCGAGTGTGCCTGAGCAGCTCCCAATCGCCAGTTCGAATCAACTAGAGTTTGGGCAGTTACCCCGACCACTACCTCGCCAGAACTGACTCGAACTTTGTGTGAGAACAGGCCTTTGACTGGCTTCTGAACATCCAGCACCTCCAGCTCAAAGCCATCGCCAACGATCCAACCCGCATCAGCAGCCTGACCACCAGACTCGGCATACAAAGTAGTCCGGTCCAAGAAGAGCTCGCCCAGTTGGCCTGAGGTCAGGCTTTGAACTGATTCGCCGTCACGAATAAGCCCCAAAACCTTGCCGGAAGTCTTTAGGGACTCATAACCCAGGAACTGGGTCTCACCGAGACTGCGGAATTCGCTGTAAACCTGAAGTCCGGCGCCACCGGTCTTCTTGGACTTCGCATCTTGCTTTGCGCGATCTTTTTGCTCTCGCATGAGATTGTCAAAGCCCTCACGGTCAACGCTCAGCCCGTTCTCTTCTGCAATCTCAACGGTTAGGTCGATCGGGAATCCATAGGTGTCGTGTAGTAGGAAGGCTGTTTCGGCAGGCAGGCTTGAGCTGGACGAGGCGATTGCTTCCGAGAGGACTACAAGTCCGGAATCAAGGGTTCTGGAGAATCCAGCCTCTTCGGCAATTGCAGAGCGAAGAACTCTTGGGAAGGCTTCCTCGAGTTCTGGGTAGGCCTCCACCATCGCGTTCTTGCTGGTTGTGAAAAGTTCCTCAAAACATGGCTTCTGAACTCCGAGCAAGCGAAGCGATCGAACTGAGCGTCTTAGTAGGCGTCTGAGAACATAGCCTCGACCCTCGTTTGACGGAGTCACGCCGTCCGACATCAACATCAGTGCTGAACGAATGTGGTCGGCAATAACGCGCATGCGAACATCGTCTGATTCATTCGCACCATAGGTTTTGCCCGAGAGCTTCGCCGATAGGTCTACCAGTGGCCTCACTTGGTCGATTTCGTAGATGTTTTCAACGCCTTGCAGCAAGAAGGCAACGCGCTCGAGTCCCATGCCGGTATCGATGTTCTTCTTCGGGAGATCGCCAAGAATTTCGAAGTGGTCCTTGGTGCCGCCGTCAGCTCGCTCATATTGCATGAAGACGAGGTTCCAAATTTCGATATAGCGATCCTCGTCGGCCTCAGGGCCACCGTCGACGCCATACTCGGGTCCTCGGTCGTAGTAGATCTCCGAGCATGGACCGGCTGGTCCGCGCTGGCCGGTTGACCAGTAGTTGTCGCGCATTCCGCGCTTTTGAATTCTCTCGCGGGGCACGGTTGATTGCTCAAGCCAGTAACCAATTGCCTCATCGTCATCGTTGTATACGGTGACCCATAGGCGCTCAGGGTCAAATCCAAGTCCGCCATCTTCCAGAGAACTGGTCAATAATTCCCAAGCGAATCCAATGGCTTCCTTCTTGAAGTAGTCGCCAAAAGAGAAGTTTCCATTCATTTGGAAGAAGGTGCCGTGACGAGTGGTCTTGCCTACCTCGTCGATGTCCAGGGTACGGACACATTTTTGAACGCTTGTCGCTCTTGCGTACGGCGCAGGAAGCACACCAGTCATGTAGGGAATGAATGGGACCATGCCGGCAACCACAAACATCAGAGTCGGATCTTGGCTGATCAGAGGAGCGCTAGGAACTACGGTGTGACCCTTTTTTTCAAAGTAGTCAAGCCACCGCCGCTTGATTTCGGCAGTCTTCATGCTGCTTACTTCTTTGCCGGCGCGCGCTTTGCAGCAGGCTTTGCAGCGGGCTTCTTGGTCGCAGTCTTTACAGCGGACTTAGGCGCAGTCTTCGGGGCTGGCTTGGCCACTGGCTTTGACAGCTCGGCCTCGCGCTCTTGGTAGCCAGCTGCTACCGCTTGGCTAAAGTCCTTTGCTGCAGCAATTGCCTCATCAAGCGCAACCTGAGCCTTCGGGTTGTCACGAAGCTGAATAACGGCGAGTGCACCAAGCCCCAAACCTGCTGCGAACCATCCGAGTTTTGACATGTCTACCTCCGTTTTCCGAGGACTGTGAACAGTCCTTTGGTGACACCGAAAAGTTTAGTGAGCGGAGCTCCGACCGAAGCCGTGAAGACAGCTACGAGGCTGTTGATGTTCTCGGTTACTTGCTCAACATCCTCAGTGATTGAGTCGATGCGCTTGAGCTGCCTGTTGGCTTCACCGAGGGTGATTCGTGCCTCTTGGAGCATGGGCTCGAGCTCATTGTTGACAGTGCTGATCGTTCGCGCACTCTCGTCAATAAGCTTTCCGAGCTTTACAAGAGGGAATCCTATGAAAAGAACGAGCACGGCGAAGCTGAGGGCAAAAATAATGCCGACAACTTCGCCGCCGCTCATGATTCTTGACTACCTAGCTGCGTAGTACTCAACAACAAGCTGAACTTCACAGGTAACTGGAACTTCAGCACGCTTTGGACGACGAACAAGAGTCGCCTGAAGCTTGTCTAGGTCAACACTTAGGTACTCAGGAGTCTTGTTTAGGACGTCTGAGTTTCCACCGGCAGCTGCAACCTGGAATGGCTCAGCCTTCTCGCTCTTGGTGTGGACGTGGATCATCTGACCAGGCTTTACGCGGAATGATGGGCGGTCTACACGCTCGCCATCAACAAGGATGTGGCGGTGAACAACCATCTGACGTGCCTGAGCCATGGTGCGAGCGAAACCTGAGCGAAGAACTAGGGCGTCAAGACGCATCTCTAGTAGCTCTACTAGGTTCTCACCGGTTAGGCCTTCAGTGCGCTTTGCTTCCTGGAAGGTCTTGCGAAGCTGTGCCTCGCGGATGCCGTACTGAGCCCTTAGGCGCTGCTTCTCGCGAAGACGTACTGCGTAGTCAGAGTCTGACTTGCGCTTGGTGCGGCCGTGCTGGCCCGGTGCATACGGGCGCTTTTCCATGTACTTAGCAGCCTTTGGAGTAAGTGCGATGCCTAGGGCACGCGACAAACGGGTCTTGCTGCGGGTTCTAGTTGTCTTGGACAAAAAGGTACCTTTCGAGTTTCTATGTGGGAACTTGCTCTACGTCCCAGCCGCTGGAGCAGAGCAACCCTGAGAGCTTAGCAGTTGCAAGGCCAGCTGTCACTAACCTTCTAGGATTTCGCGAATAGCTCTAAGTCGTTCCGCAATCGTCTTTTCAAAGCCGTGATTTGATGGCTCGTAGAACTTTTGCGTCAACTCGGCATACTGCTGCTTCACAATCCCACGTGAGTCATCGTGCGGGTACTCGTATCCCACAGCACCGGTGGACCTGAGCGGCGCTGGCACGGGTGGCACATGACTGGTTTCCAGGTCGGCTAGCGCTTTATTGATGGCAAGGTAGGCACGATTAGATTTAGGTGCGGTAGCCAAGTAAATGGTTGCTTCCGCAAGTGGAATGCGTCCTTCGGGCATTCCTATGCGCTCAACCACATCAGCTGTAGCACTTGCTAAAACGAGGGCGTTTGGGTCAGCAAGTCCGATGTCTTCCGCGGCCAAGATCATAAGTCTCCGGGCAATGAACCTCGGGTCCTCTCCCCCGCTTATCATCCTCGCCAGGTAGTGAACGGCGGCGTCAACGTCTGAACCTCGCACTGACTTGATAAACGCGCTAATGGTGTCGTAATGGGCGTCCCCATTGGCATCGTAAGCAATCGCAATTTCACTAGTGGAACGCGCCACATCGAGTGTGATTACATCATCATCAGCGGCTGCTGCGGCTTCGAGTAGCGTAAGCGCGCGTCTGGCATCGCCCGAGGAAACCTTGGCAAGAAACTCGATGGCAGCAGGCTCAACGGTCTTATCTCCCCAGTCCGATCTGGAAACTGCGCGCTGAAGCAAAGTGGTTATCTCGCTCTCGGAAAGCGGATCCAATTTGATTACCAAGCATCTTGATACCAATGGCTTAATGATGCTGAAAGAGGGGTTTTCGGTGGTCGCCGCGATAAGCGTGACAAGGCCAGATTCGACGGCTGCCAATAGCGAGTCTTGTTGCGACTTTGAGAAGCGGTGGATCTCATCGAGGAACAGAATCGTTGGTCGATCGTAGACCTCTCGAAGCTTCTTAGCGCCCTCGATGACTTCTCTGATGTTGGCCACTGTGGCCGAAATTGCACTCAACTCGACAAAATTTGCATCTCTAGTTTGTGAGATGAGTCTGGCAAGGGTTGTCTTGCCTGAACCGGGTGGCCCCCACAGTAGAACCGAGCTGAGCACGGAGCTTGGATTGGAGTTTATGAGGCGATTTAGTGCTGACCCTGGCTTGGTGATGCGAGCTTGACCTACCACCTCATCGAGCGAGGTGGGACGCATTCGAGAGGCAAGAGGAACGGAGACCACTTGTTGATTGTATGCAACGCCTAGAATTACTAACTGCGGAAAGACAAGGGTGTTATGAAGAACAATGACAAGTTAGCCAGCTTTCAAGCTAAGCAGGGCATCAAGGTCGAGCGAGAGGCTATTCGTCGCAAAGACAATCGCTTGGCGCTAATCGTTTCTGGAGCGGCAGTCGCTCTTGCCGTTGCGGGCCAGTTTCTATATTTCTCGGTTGGCCCAGGCTTTGTGGCCGCAACTGAAGAGGTCACCTCTGAGCCAACACCAACGCCGACTCAGACCAACTCTGAATTAGTGCCAGACCCAGCAATTGCTGAGGGTAGAACTTGGACCGGTTCGATGAACCTCAATGACCAAACATTGGAACTAGAACTCTTTGGTGACCTAGCCCCTCAGGCGACCGCAAACTTTGTATCGCTAGCCAAGGATGGCTACTTCGAGGGCGTCTCCTGCCACCGTCTCACCACAGCGGGCATTTACGTTTTGCAGTGTGGCGATCCAACCGGAACTGGGACCGGGGGCCCGGGCTACAACTTCGGACCAATTGAGAACGCTCCGCTAGATGACATGTATGGCGAAGGCGTTCTAGCCATGGCCAGGGTAGGTCAGGACGGCTACTCAATGGGAAGCCAATTCTTTATCGTCTATGGAAACTCTCAAATCCTCAGCGATTCCGCCGGTGGATACACGGTATTTGGGAAGATCACCAGCGGACTGGATGCAGTGAAAGCAATTGCAGCTCTTGGTACTGCTGATGGGGCAAGCGATGGAGCTCCCAAGAATGCAGTTTCCCTCAGCGGTATTTCGGTAGAGTAAAACCTCACACCTTAGGAGATCCCCGTGACCAGCAACGCATTCGGCCGCGTCGACAGCGAAAACAACGTATTCGTAATCGAAGCCGGCGTCGAAAGACTCGTTGGCCAGTACCCAAACGTCAGTGAAGCTGACGCACTTGCCTACTTTGTCCGCAAATACCAAGACCTAGAGGCACAGGTTCGAATTCTCGAACAGCGTCTTGCTGCCGGCGTTACAGACGCTAAGAGCCTCAAGGCAGGTTATGACCACTTGGTAGCCGAGCTAAAAGAACCTAAGGCCGTCGGAGATATCGCATCCCTGCGTACAAGATTGGCTAAGACCGAACCCGCAATCAGTGCGGCTGCTGAAAAGATCTCTGCTGAGCGTGAGGAAGTCGTTGCCGCAGCTTTGGTAGCTAAAGAAGAGATTGCTGCCAAGGCCGAGGCTCTGGTCGCAAAGCTAGACAACATCAATTGGAAAAAGTCCGCTGAGCAAATGGCTGAGTTGTTCGAGCAGTGGCAGAAGCTTCAGAAGGATGGCCCAAAGCTCCCAAAGGCAAAGACTGACCCAATTTGGAAGCGCTTTTCCCAGGCTAGGGCAAAGTTCGAAAGCGGCCGTCGCGCCTACTTTGCGTCTCTCGACTCCAAATTCAAAGAGGCTAAGTCCGCGAAGTCAAAGTTGGTTGAGGCGGCTGAGGCCTTGGTCGCCAACGGTGGAGATGCAGCCCTTAGCTATCGCAAGCTGCAGGATGAATGGAAATTGGCTCCCCGCGCCGGTAAGGCCGAGGACGCGCTCTGGGCACGTTTCCGTGCTGCCGGTGATGCAATCTTCGCTGCGAAGAAAGAAAAGGATTCTGAGCTAGCAACCGAGCACAGTGCCAACCTGAAGCTAAAGCTTGAACTAATCAAAGAAGCAGAAAAGATTGACACTAAGGACCTGGAGAGCGCTAAAAAAGCGATGTCTGACATTCAGTCTCGCTGGGTCAAGATCGGCCACGTTCCAAAGGACAAGGTCAGAGAAGTCGAAGACAAGCTACGCAAGGTCGAGAAGGCCATCGCAGATGCTCAAGCAGACGCTTGGAAGCGCTCAGACCCTGCAGCCAAGGCTCGTAGCAGCTCCTTGGTTGTGCAGCTTGAGGCAGCGATTGCTGAACTAGAGGCCGAGCTAAAGACTGCTCCCGCGGCCAAGAAGAAGGACATCCAGGCATCAATTGACGCCCGCAAGTCCTGGCTTGACGCTGCCATCAAAGCTGTCGACTAAGAGCTCTTTACTCTAGAAACCTCGTATACGGCCTCGATTTTGCGCACCTGGTTCAATAGGTGCTCAAGATGGGTTGGGTCAGCCATTTCGAATACAAATCTGCTCAGTGCCACTCTGTCGCGTCCGGTCGAGACTGCGGCGCTGAGGATGTTGACGTGATTCTCGCTAAGGACTCTGGTCACATCTGAGAGTAGTCCCGA
The DNA here is from genome assembly GCA_964653615.1 of uncultured Aquiluna sp. Classification (GTDB taxonomy): domain Bacteria; phylum Actinomycetota; class Actinomycetes; order Actinomycetales; family Microbacteriaceae; genus Aquiluna. Next base: position 4,921 of record CAZZHB010000012.1, on the reverse strand, counting down.
TCTATCTAGCGCTTCGATTTGAATCTGCACCATGAAGACTCCCCTTGAGTCTTCCGACCAGGAAACCTCAACCACTCTTTGTGGATTCAAGCTCTTCACGTTCTTGCAGTCACCGCGGTGTACAGATACGCCCTCTCCGCGTGTGATGAATCCAACAATCTGATCTCCGGGCACAGGTGTGCAGCAGCGAGCCATCTTGGTAAGAACATCGGGTGATCCCTTGACCAGAATTCCTTGACTCGAGCGCCTCGGCCCCTTCAAAGATTTAGGTGTCTGAGGAAGCGTGATCTCTTCAGTGTCTGGATCTTCAGACATGCCTCTGAGCTGCTTGATGCGCTCAATGACCGTAGTGGTTGAGATCTGCCCCTGTCCAATTGCCGTAAACAGCGCATTTACATCGGAGAGCTTCTGCTCCCCCACGATCTGCAACACGGTTTCGGAATTCAAGAGGCTTTGAATTGGGAGTCCTTGTCGCCTTAGAGCTTTGACAAAGGCTTCCTTTCCATCCTCGGTCGCATGTTCCTTACGCTCTTGAGTGAACCAATGCTTGATCTTGGCCCTTGCACTAGCCGAGCCGACGAAGTTGAGCCAGTCCTTACTTGGTCCAGCTGACTCCGACTTGGAGGTGAGGATTTCTACCACATCACCGGATTGAAGTTTGCTCTCGAGCGGAACCAGACGTCCGTTCACTTTCGCACCGATGGTTTTGTGTCCAACTTGGGTGTGCACCGCATAGGCAAAGTCAACCGGAGTCGAACCTGCTGACAGTCCGACCACCTTGCCCTTGGGAGTGAAGACGTAGAGCTCCTTGGCGCCAATTTCGAACCGGAGATTATCTAGGAACTCTCCAGGGTCCGCAGTCTCCTCTTGCCAGTCGCTGAGCTGCTTCAACCAAGCGAAATCGACCTCATCTTCGCCGGCTTTGCCAGCCTGCGCTTTGTACTTCCAGTGTGCAGCAACACCGTATTCGGCCCTCTGGTCCATTTCTTGGGTGCGGATTTGGATTTCGACTGCGCGCCCCTCGGGACCAACCACTGTGGTGTGCAGCGATTGGTAGAGGTTGAATTTCGGCATTGCGATGTAGTCCTTGAAACGGCCTGGAAGCGGCGACCACTTGGCGTGTATTGCTCCCAGCGCTGCATAACAGTCTCGGACGCTGGAGACGATTACCCGGATGCCAACTAGGTCATAGATGTCATCGAACTCTCGACCGCGAAGAACCATCTTTTGATAGATGCTGTAGTACTGCTTTGGACGACCGGAAAGCTTTGCTTTGACCTTGCCGTCTCGAAGTTCAGTTGCAATGTCTTCAATAACCTTCTCGGTGTATTCATTTCGAGATGGGTTGCGCTGCCCTACCAGGCTCACTATCTCCTCATACACCTTTGGGTAAAGAACCGCGAAGCTGATGTCTTCAAGTTCCACTTTGATGGCGCTAATTCCAAGACGGTGCGCCAAAGGGGCATAAATCTCTAGTGTTTCCTGAGCCTTGCGCTTTGCGGACTCCGGGTTTACGAATCCCCAGGTCCTGGCGTTGTGGAGTCGATCCGCCAATTTGATAACCAGCACACGGACATCCTTGGACATCGCAACAACCATCTTGCGCATAGTCTCGGATTGGGCTGAATCCCCGAACTTGACCTTGTCGAGCTTCGTGACGCCATCCACCAGCAGAGCAACTTCGTCCCCAAAGTCCAGTCTTAGCTGCTCTATCGAGTAACTGGTGTCTTCTACTGTGTCATGCAGCAGCGCAGCCGCTATCGTCGCAGGACCTGAACCAAGATCAGCCAAGATCCTGGCAACCGCAAGTGGGTGGGTTATGTAATCCTCGCCGGACTTGCGTTTTTGGCCAGTGTGATGGAATTCAGCGGTCTTGTAGGCCTTCTCAATGAATGCTGGATCCGCTTTAGGGTGATTGAGTCGAACGATCTTTATAAGATCGCTTAGTTCCGAAGAATAAGCAGTGGAAGACCGAGTAAAGATCCTAGGCAGCCTTGACCGCAGCGATGAGGCAATGCTGTCAGTCATATCTCACTCCTAATGCAAGTTGTGAGAAGTCTATTAGCGGTTAGCTGCAACCTTGTCCGCGGCTGCCTTCAGTTTCGGCTCCTTCTCGCGAAGGTGAACGTAAACCGGAGCTGCCAGGAAGATCGAGGAGTAGGTTCCCACGATGGTGCCGACAAAGAGGGCTAGAGCGATGTCCCTAAGGGTTCCAGCGCCCAGCAGGGTTGCTCCAACGAAGACAATCGACGCGACCGGAAGAACCGCCACGATAGAGGTGTTGATGGAGCGAACCAGGGTCTGGTTTACCGCGAGGTTAACCATTTCCGCAAAGGTTCTTGTCTCGGAGTACTCGATCTCCAAGGTGTTCTCTCGAACCTTGTCGAAGACCACCACGGTGTCATAGAGCGAGTAGCTCAAGATCGTCAGGAAGCCGATAACGGCTGCTGGTGTGATTTCGAGACCCACAGCAGCGTAAATACCGATGGTCAGCACCAAGTCGTGAGCTAGCGCGATTAGCGCGGCTGCGGACATTTTCCATGAACGGAAATACAACGCCATCAGGAGGGAAACCAGGATGAGGAAGACGATTAGACCGGTAATGGCCTGACGAGTGACATCCGCACCCCAGTTTGGACCAATGAAGCTTGAAGCAACCTCGGAATCTGGCACGTTGTAGGCCTTGGCGAGAGCAAGACGTGCAGCCTCTGACTCAACATCTTCTAGCTGCTCGGTCTGCACCCTGATGTCAGAGACGCCGACCTCAGTGGTAACGACTGCTACTTCAGGGAACACCGAATGGATTGCTTCCTCAGCCAACTCCAATGGCAAGTCTTGAGAGTTTGTAAGTCTGAACTCGCTACCACCACGGAATTCGATACCGAAGTTCAACCCCCCGCGGAGGATCGGGATCAGGATTGAAAGGATCACTGCGACTGCAGCAATGGCATACCAGAGCTTGCGACGACCTACGAAGTCAATGGAACGCTCTCCAGAGTAAAGCTCGTTACCAATCTGCTTGAAACTAGTCATTCGCAGCCTCCTTCGCCTTACGTTCTGCAATTGTTTGTCGCTTGCGAGCTTCCTTCGAAGCCTTCTCGGCCTTACCCTCAGCCAGCTCTTCGCTAACTCGGAACTGAGCCCTACCTAGGTACGCCGCCCTAGACGCGGACAAGTCAAAGCCAGACCACTTGTGTCCGGAGGCGAAGAACTTGTTGCGTGCCAAAAGCTGCAGCATTGGGTGGGTAAACAGAGCCACAACAAGTAGGTCGATGATGGTGGTTAGACCCAGGGTAAACGCAAAGCCTCGCACTGAAGAGCTGGTCAGCATGTAGAGCACAACTGCGGCGACCAAGCTCACGGCATCCGAAACCAAGATGGTGCGTAGCGCGCGCTTCCAACCGGCTTCAACGGCAACCTCAAGCGACTTTCCTTCACGAAGTTCATCGCGAACACGTTCGAAGTAAACGATGAAGGAGTCGGCCGTAATACCGATCGAAACGATCAAACCTGCAACACCGGCAAGCGACAGCCTGTAGCCCTGTCTCCAGCTCAAGAAGGCAACCGCTAGGTAGACCAAAAGAGCAACGACAATCAAGGATCCAAGAACTACTGAGGCCAGGCCGCGGTACTGGAAGGTCATGTAAACAACCACGACGATTAGACCAATCAAACCTGCAATGAGACCTGCGGCAAGTGAGTCTTCACCGAGCGTTGCCGAAACGTTTTCCTGGGACTGAACTTCGAAGCCAATCGGCAACGCACCGTACTTCAACTGGTCAGCTAGAACAGTCGCGGTCTCCTGAGTGAAGGATCCGGTGATCTGAGCTTGACCATTGGTGATAACCGCATTGGTGGCAGGTGCAGTGATTACGAGACCATCCAGGGTGATTGCAAACTGGTTTTGCGGTGAAGGAAGGGTAAACAAGCGCGAGGTTACGGATCCAAATGAGGAAGTACCTTCTGCGTCAAACTCTAGGTTTACAGCCCAGTCATTTGTGCTGGCGCCAGTTTGAGTGGTCACTGTGCCTGCGGAGGCGTCTGAGATGTTGATTCCAAAGACCTCAACAGGGCCAAGAACGTACTTGATGGTCCCGGTGTCATCACAGGTCACAAGAGGCTTGGTTGGGTCATCGACCTGGCCAGCCTCGCGAAATGGCTTGGAGCAGTCGAGAGCATCGAACTGAGCTTGGACTCGCTCGGTCACCCAAAGTGCATCGGAGGCATTTGCAGGAGTCGCACTTGGAGTGTCAGACAGCGAAGAGACGTCGACAACCGCGGACTCAGTAGTTGGGACGTTTTGACCAAATGTAATTACAGGTCGGAATTCAAGAAGGGCAGATGCCTTGATGAGCTGCAGAGTGCTGGCATCAGGAGTTCCCGGAATGGAGACCAGGATGTTCTGCTCACCCTGGATGCTCACCTGTGCTTCACCAACACCGGTTCCATCGATACGCTGGCGAATAATCTCTAGAGCCTGGTTTAGCTGCTCAGGGTCGACACTCTCGCCATCTGCGAGCGTTGGAGTCAAGATGATCGAGGTTCCACCCTGAAGGTCGAGGGCTAGTTCAGGGGTGTAGCTAGCACCTGGCTGCCCAGTTGCTACGCCCCAAATCATTAGTCCGGCGAAGAAGGCTGCAATGCCTCCGATCCACCCAAGCTTGCGCTTGGCGGATTGAGTGGTTGTGTTTTCAGCCATGTCTACTTTGCTTCTGTTACTGCCGGAGAAATTGCGCGGACTGCGCCCTTGACTACCAGCAACTTGGTCTTTGGAGTGGACTCGATAACTAGGTCATCACCTTTGATGTCGATTACGGTGCCCTTGATGCCGGAGTGCAAAATGACGTTTGCGCCTACAGCTAGTGAAGAGAGTAGGTTCTCAGCTTCCTTCTTGCGACGGCGGTTCTGTTGCACCAATAGC
>CAZZHB010000011.1:0-17514 GCA_964653615.1 uncultured Aquiluna sp. | reverse complement strand
TCCGCGCTTGGCGCGATGAATTGCAAGGAATTGGTGGAACCAATCCCTTGGTTTCTTTCGAGCTCTCCAGCTTTGGTCAGGTAGACCTCTCTCGCTCCCACCCTGGCGGCCTAGCCCAATTGGTTTCTTCCCGAAGCACCACGCTCAGCAACCTGGTTCGAGACGGTGTCGCACAAGCCCGTGCTCACGGCACCGTCAGACGCATCAGGCTAAAGGCAGCTCACATTGAAGACAACTTCGGAATCAGCTCTGTCTTTATTGCTGGTGGTTTGGTGGAGGACCGAAACACCGGCAAGCGAATTCCGATTTTGCTCTGGCCAACCACCTTGATCTCCAAAGGTGAAGATTTTGAGATTCGAATTGATCAGCGCCCGGTTCTAAACCCAGCACTAACCCAGCTTTTGACGGAAGTTCGACCTGGATTCAGCCCGAATGATTTGCTGGCGGTTTCAGTTGGTCAAGGTGACTTGATTCCGCTTTCGGTTTTGTCTTTGGTTTCCGAGATTCTGCATGGCGCAAATGCTGACGTCGAAAAACTTCTGGTGCTGGGGAACTTTGTTCCAGACCTTCTTACGACACAACTTCAAAGTTCACTCTCAAGTGGTCAGCTGCTAGATCAGCTAGCAGGTGACGAAGAGATCAAGGAACTTGAGACTTCCAACCAGATTGTTCTTGTCGCCAATGCCGACAGCTCACAGCGCCAGGTTTTGGAAAAAGCTTTAGCTGGAAACTCTTTTGCGGTTGAGACCCTTCCTGGTTGTGGCTACCTACAGACCGCAGTGAATCTATTGGCAAACTTCGCTTACGTTGGCAAGCGCGCATTGGTTATCGGACCAAGGCAGCAAACCTTGGATGAAATGGCAGAGCGCCTAAGCGCAGTTGGGCTAGCAGGACTTGCAATCCGGGAGGCCCAAACTTGGGCAGATGCCGTGGGCGCAATCTCAAGAAATGAAAAGGCTCAGCCGGTTGCTCTTGAGGATGCTATTGCCTCAAAAAAGCAGGCCGAAGACAAGATTGCAAAGTACTTCGAGCTGGTGGCCGAATCCGATAAGGATCTGGGCGTCAGTCTTATTGATGCAATGCGAGAACTCGCTGCACTGGCTGGAAAGCCAACGCCTCCAACCAATAACTCTAGGATTCGCACTGACCTTCTGGCTGGCATGTCCGAGCGTGCTCTGCCAGCATTGCAACGTGCTCACGCAGCGCAGGTTTTTGATTTCGGTCCACAGGATTCACCATGGTTTGCTGCCCGATTTGAGTCGCAGGAAGAATTATCTGCGGCCCTCAGCGCCGTGAAGTCAATCTCGGGCGAGGAGTTTAGAACTCTCAGGTATCAAATCAACAAATACCTTGGCGATCAAAAGTTGGTTCAGTGCGACAGCGTTGAACAGTGGGCAAGGCAACTTCGACTGCTGCTGGGCATTCGCGAAACACTGGACAAATTCCTACCCTCGATCTACGACCGTTCACTTTCTCAAATGATCGAAGCGTTGGCACCCAGGACCGAACGCGGACAGCTCTCGGGCGCACAGCGCCGAAGGTTTAAGAAACTTGCCAAAGAGTTCATCCGCCCCGGTGCGTCAATTAGCAACCTTCACATAGCTCTGCAGCAGGCTGAACAGCAGCGAATTGGCTGGCTGGAAATGAATCAGACGCAGGCTCCGCCAACCGTGCCGCTTGGCTTGAATGACGTGCAAGAAAAATTTGAACGAATTACACAAGTGCTGGATTTGTTGCAGCGTCACCTGGATCCAAATCCCGATATCGAGCTACTCACCCGACTCAGCCTCGACGCGCTAGAAGCGAAGATCAACGAGTTAGCCAACAAGACCGAGATTTTGGATCGAATGCTTGAGCGTGCCCCATTCGTGGGCGAGCTTGAGCAGCTAGGTCTTGGAAATCTAACTGTGGAGTTGTGCAAGCTGCACCCAAACATGGAGCGGGTCGAGCACGAATTTGAATTGGCTTGGTGGCAGTCTGCACTTGAGGCAATCGTGAACCGCAACCCCGCCATTTTGCAGTATTCCGCAGTCGAAATTGCCAAGCTTGAAACTGAGTTTGAACGCTGCGCGTCTCAGCTAATCCAACACGGTAATTCCGAGGTGAAAGACCGTCTCAGCGCAAACTGGAAGAATGCGATTGCGAAGTATCCGGCCCAGGCCGACAAGCTACGCAATTTGCTGCGAGCGCGCGAGCTCACTCTTAAGTCGGGCTATCGGGAATCGGGTCCGCTCTGGAACGTCCTTGCAAGTGCGGTTTTGATTTCGCCTTACCGTCTGCACGAACTCGCCAAAGATGAAACTTTCGACCTGGTGGTTATTCTGGATGCCGCCTCGACGGCCATGGCAGAAGCACTTCCAGCCCTTGCTAGGGCTAATCAGGTGATCGCTTTCGGAGATCCGACGCTGGCGCTGGTGGAGGATTTCGACACGGTCGCTCGGGCAAATCAAACGCACGTCGCGCCAAAGCGCGAAGCAAGTTTCGCCGTCATCGCCGAGCGTTTTGGATCACTGGCAATTCGTCACAACTATCGCACCGAGGGGCAGGTGCTTGGGCGATATTTGAATCAGAACTTCTATAGCGACCGACTAATTCTTGAGCCTGCAGCTGGGCAGCTTTTTGGGTCTCACAATTTTGAACATGTCCAAATAACCGAGGGCGCTCTCGCCACCTCGACCATCGAGGGTGCCACTGAATCCATGGACGCAGAAGTGTCAAGGGTGGTGGAGTTGGTTCTGGGCCATGCCAGATGGACACCTGAGCAGTCACTGTGCGTGGTGACCGCTTCGGCAGTTCATGCTGAGAGGGTGGAGCAGGCAGTTGCTCAAGCCCTGAAAGACCAGGCCAATTTGGCTGAGTTTTTCGATGCTCACGGTCGTGAGAAATTCCAAGTTGCAACCATGAGTCAGTTCACCCACAGGCTGGCCGATCGAGTGATTTTCTCGGTCGGTTTTGGAAGGACCCCGGAGGGTCGAATCTCTGGTTCGCTTGGAGACTTCAATTCCGAGTATGCCTCCCACTGGATGGTGAACACTATCGTGTCGGCCCGCAAGCGGCTGACTGTGGTCTCCTGCTACAACTTCGAGGATTTTGCCGCAGGCAAGTTGCCCGAGAACCAACGTTGGCTCAAGGATTTGATTGCACCGAGTTTCCTAAGTGATATCCAAAGTGGCGAACCTGATCCGCTGCTGGCTGACCTATCGAAGCGATTGCAAAAACTTGGATTCAACGTCGCACTGAACTTTGGAGATCGAATCGGCCTTGCGGTATCGCTGGGCAATAAGGCTGCCGTGGTCGACGCCGACTGGGCGCTTAGGGGAGAAAGCTGGGACGAGAAGCTCTGGCTAAGACCCGGCCTTCTAAAGGCAATGGGTTGGACTTACATCCGAGTTCACGCGCTTGAGATTTTTGCTCAGCCGCAAGAGGTTGCCAATCGAATTGCAAAGCAGTTGGGTTTGGACCTAGAACGAAAAGCTCAGCCACTGTTTGAAGAAAAAGCGTTTGAAGACACAAACCGTGCGTGGGGCGATCCGGATGATTCGAACGACAATCGGTTGAACGACGAAAGACCGCCGCACTGGGGTTAGTCGGAGCTTGAACTTGAACCGGATTGTGAATCGGTTCGATAGAAACCGGAACCCTTAAAGGTGACACCTAGGTTGCCAAATTGCTTACGAAGCTCACCAGAGCATTTTGGGCATTTGGTCAAAGCAGCGTCTGAGAATGACTGTTGAATCTCAAAGCCGTGCTCACACTCTTTGCAGACGTATGAATAGGTTGGCATTATTCCTCCGAGAGAATTTTAACTTATAGCTGAAGCACGAAAGTGGTGAATTGCTGTCGGCGTAACTGCTCCCGTTACCCAGATGTCATGGACCTCAGTTGGCACTGTGTCTAGCACTTCCGAATCAAACACCACCGCGTATTTAGGAATTCCGCTAACTCCGGAAAGTGCTCGGTCGTAATAACCCTTGCCCTTCCCGAGTCGGTTACCCCGTTTATCGACCGCAAGCGCGGGCAACAAGATCAACTCTGCCTTGGCTAAATCTTCGGCCTGCCCTGTGGGCTCGTAGATACCGTTCGGCCCAGGCGCGAGCTCGCCTTGGGCAAAGACCAGTCGATCGCCTTCGATTCTTGGCAGTAACAGTGTCTTGCCCATGGCGGTGACCCAGAGATTGAAATCTCTAACATCGGGCTCGCTAGCAAGCGGCTGATAGCTGGCGATTACATTCACGCCAAGTTCAAAAACTAATCGGACCAGATTTGCAGCCAGCCCAGAAGACGACTGAGGGCGATTCGAAATAGCACGTTGCCGAATCTCAGTTTTGCTCTCAAGAGTTTCCATAGGGGTAATCTTGCCAGCGTGAACCCATTTCGCCCAATCGCTCACGGAACCGTTGCCCTGCGCCCGATTGGGCGACGCGATTACTGGCGCTTGCAGCACCTGTTGACGCTCGATCGCGATTGGCTTGAGCCGTGGGAGGCCACTACACCTGGCCTCAGAACTGTGGTGAACGCGGGCTGGATGATTTCCAGTCTGAAGTCTCAGGCCAGACGCGGCACTGGATATGGTTTTGTGATTCTCAAAAACGGTGAAGTAGTCGGGCAGTTGAATGTTGCCAATGTCCAACACGGCTCGGTGTCTTCGGCAACTATTGGCTATTGGATTACACGTTCGGCCGCCGGGCAAAACATCACACCAACCGCTGTCGCCCTAGCAATCGACTTTTTGATGGATGACCTTGGACTTCATCGAATTGAGATAGACATTCGACCCGAAAATGCCGCCAGTCTCAGAGTGGTTGAGAAGCTTGGGCTTCGACTCGAGGGCATCAAGGAGCGCTTTATCCACATCGACGGTGCATGGCGCGATCACAAAGTTTTCGCCATCACCGCCGAGGAGAAAAACGGCTCAATGCTGCATCGACTGTCGAACACGCGGAGCCAATAACGGCATTTGGGAACACTGGAGCATATCTTGTTGGTATGGATAGTTCAGTGGGCTTGGGTGGAATCACGTTGGTGGTTGCCGCAATAGTCTGGCTGGCAATTTTTGTCCCTGGTTTTTCCAAGCGATCTGAGTTGAAAGCCAACTCAAGCATCGTTAGGCGAGATGTAAAAAAGGCTCGCGTAAACACCCCAATGACCGCCGATGAAAAACTCAATCGCTTGGTCAACACCCAAAGATTTTTCTCAGTGCTCTTCGCGCTGTTCCTAATCGGCAGCATTTCAGCTGGAATCGCAGCAACCGGCAATGCTGCCTGGTGGGGGGCAGCAGGGTTTGCTGCAGTGTTCGCCATCCTCAGCATTTTGGTTTCGAGAGCCGCATCGACTCAAGCAACTTTGATCGCGTCAAGGCTTCACAAAACCCGTCAAGAGGTTCGAAAGAAAGCTTCAAGTCAGCGTCCGGTTATTGAGAACCGCGAGTGGGCGCCAAATCCGATCCCAGCCCCATTGAACCAACCCAAGGTTGGCGAGCTGGTGGACAATCTTGCGGACGTGGTTGAAATTCAAAGACCTGAGAATATTTTTGACAGTAAAGAATTAGACGCGATACTTGCAAGGCGCCGCGCAATCTAATTCTCGCGTTAGGCTATTGCTCAGTTAACCCCCACTTTCACGACAAATGGAGCACGCAAAACTCATGGGACTATTAGACGACGTAAAGAGATTTTTCAAGAGAACTTCACCGGTAATCGTTAAGGAAGCTGGCATTTTGGCTGACGAGGCCGGCAAGGCCGCAGCCAAGGCTGCCGATGACGCTCGCAAGGCCGGCAACAAGCTGGCAGCGGACGCGCTTGCTGAGGTCGAGAAGGCAGCGAACGCAGTTGCAAAGAGTGCATCAACTGCTAAGAAGAAGACCACCGCTGCTGCAAAGAAGCCTGCTGCCAAGAAGCCTGCTGCAAAAAAGCCTGCGACCGCAGCAAAGAAGCCAGCTGCCAAACCAGCTGCTGCCAAGACTACCTCAGCAAAGAAGCCAGCAACCGCAGCGAAGAAGCCTGCTGCAAAGCCAGCGGCTGCTAAGACCACCGCAGCAAAGAAGCCTGCTGCCAAGAAGCCAGCTGCTGCTGCAAAGAAGCCTGCTGCAAAGCCAGCGGCTGCTAAGGCCGCCGCAGCAAAGAAGCCTGCTGCCAAGAAGCCAGCCGCAAAGAAGCCTGCAGCTAAGTAACTAGCTCAGAACGTATCCCACCGATTCGACAAGCGTCGGGTGTTTGAAAACAAACCCCGTCTGTTCGAGTCGGTGGGATTTCATTTTTTGTGAGCAGAGAAGTAGTTCATCTGCTGCTTTACCTATGAGCAGTCTCATGGCAAATGCTGGAACCTTTAGAAGCGTTGGACGTCCTAGTTGACGACCGAGCTCCTTGATGATCTGTTCACAGGTTGCAGGTTCCGGAGCAGTTAGGTTGTAGGCACCTGTGGCGGAATCGTTTTCAATCAGGTGAATGATGGCTCTGGCTTGATCTTCAAGCGAAATCCAAGCCCACCACTGCTTTCCAGATCCAAGCGCTCCACCGATTCCGAGCTTGATCAGCGGCAGCAACTTTCCAAGAGCACCGAGCTTCTTGCTCATCACCATGGTGGTGCGGACCAGCACCACTCGGGTCTTTGCCTGCTTGGCAGTCTCTTCCCACTGGTAGGCAAGATCGGCGAGAAAACCTTCACCCTTGGGAGCGGACTCATCGAGCCACTTGTCTCCCTGATCCCCATAAATGCCAGAGGCTGAACCCGAGATCAAAACTTTGGGAGGAGTTGGACAGGAGTTGATTGCATCAACCAGGGTTTGGGTCGAATCGAGTCGGGAGGAGATCAGTTCTTGTTCATATTTCTTGGTCCATGGAATTTTTCCCGTGGTAGCCCCCGCTAGGTTAATCACGGCATCGATGTCGGCTAAGTGCGCAGGATCGAGTGGTTCTTTTCCAGGCGCCCAAAATAGCTCGTCCGAAGATTCAACGGGTCGCCGAACAAGGCGAATCACCTGGTGCCCCATTGCAGAAAGCTGGCGAGTGAGTTCTGTTCCAATAAGGCCGGATGCTCCAGATAAAAGGACTTTCACGCAGCTACCTCGCATTCTTGTGTAATTACCTACAATTGGTCGCGGATGATTATTCCGCACTCGCGGAATTGGAATGGAAATAATGCACGTAGAGCTCTGGGTTTGGGCTGTCACAATCGGCGTATTGGTCGCGGTTTTAGCCGCAGACTTTATTTGGCAACTTCGTAAGCCGCACGAGCCAACCTTCCGTGAGTCAGCCATTCAGGTCAGCATCTACATCACCTTGGCATTGCTGTTTACCTTCGTTGTCGGTGGAGTTTGGGGTGGTCAGTACGCCGCAGAGTATGTCGCAGGATGGGTTACTGAATACAGCCTCTCAGTAGACAACATTTTCGTCTTTTTGATCATCTTCACTCAGTTTGCAGTGCCTAAACGCTTGCGCAGTCAGGTATTGCTTATCGGTATCGCAATCGCTCTGGTTCTTCGACTCATCTTCATCATCGCCGGAGCGGCATTTATTGAGCGCTTCAGCTGGGCCTTCTATGTCTTTGGCGCATTCTTGATTTTCACTGCCGTAAAGCTCGTTCTCGAAACCTTCCACAAGGGCGAAGAGGATCGAAATGAAGCCGGTGGCATGACCAAGATCATCTCCAAGTTGATTCCTACCACCAGTGAATATCACGACAACCGTTACCGCATTAAGCAGAACGGCAAGTGGGTTTACACTCCGCTACTAATGGTGATGATTTCGATTGGGTTTACAGACCTATTGTTTGCACTGGACTCGATTCCAGCGGTTTACGGTCTGACTAAAGAGCCATACATCGTCTTCGTGGCAAACGCCTTTGCTCTTCTTGGACTTCGACAGCTTTACTTCCTACTCGGTGGCCTAATGGAGCGCCTAAAGTACCTTTCCATCGGCTTGAGCATCATCTTGGCTTGGATCGGTGTGAAGCTTGTGGTTCACGCGCTGCACAAGAACGAGCTTCCGTTTATCAACGGCGGACAGCACGTTGAAGCGATTCCTGAAATCACAACCGAGCTATCGCTGGCTGTGATCATCATCACCCTGGTGATTACAACCGTTTGGTCGCTTGCAGTTACTGGCAAGAACTCAAAGCAAAAGGCTTAGTCCCTTTTCGCCGTCCGGCTGATTAGCAAGGATGCGAGCAGCGTAAACGCGCCAAACACCACTGAGACAAGAAGTGAAGTGGTCGGGCTGATGATGTCAATCGAGATTCCCGCTAGAGCGCTGCCCGCGGAAAAGCCGACTAGCTGGCCCGTCGTAGTCCAGCCGTATGCCTCGACAGTTTCACTGCCCGAGGTCCCTGTGGCGATCATGAGGGATAAATATCCCAGGCTAGGTGCCACGCCAAGTCCAGCTATAAAAAGGCTGAAAGCAACCCACAGCGGCTCTTGAGGTGCAACAAGGATTGCTGAGTAACCCAGCAGCGTCACGCTTAGGAAGATTGAAAGCGCCCGCGGACCTTTAAACCTTGGAGCCAGCAGCAGTCCGCCAAAAATCGATCCCAGCGAGAAAACCGCGAACATCACTCCGGCGAGGGTTTTGCCAAACAGTGCTACCGCACCAACTTCAACTCCGGCAAAGGATCCCACAAACAAAAGACCAAGCACCGTGGCGGCTGCAACCTTTGGGTTTCGCAATGCCTTGCCTAAGACATTTTTGTTCTTCGGGATCTTGATAGACCCAACCGATTTGTTTAGTAAGAACCAAATTGTGCCAAGCACCTGAATCGCTGCCACAGTAATCATCATGGGCACATTGCCGAAGCTCGCGGCCACCAAGGTTGCCACCAGAGGACCCAGAACCCAAATGACTTCCTGGGCAGTGGCATCCAGCGAATAAAGTGCAGGCATCAACTTCTTAGGAGTCACCTGCGGATAAATTGTTCGAGCTGCAGGCTGAATTGGTGGCGAAGAGAATCCAACCAAGAACGCCAATGCAATTAGCCAAATCGGTTCCGGCGGCACAAAAGCCAGCGCAATAAGCGCCGAAGAAGTGACTAATGTGCTGAGAATTACAACCCGGCGAATTCCATAATCTGCCATTTTCCTAGCCAGCAGCGGACCAGAAATGCTCGCCCCAATTGTCTCTGCCCCAAGCGCGATACCCGCAATGGCATAGGAGTCTGTCACGCCTTGAATGTGAATGACAAAAGCGATGCTGAGCATGCCGAAGGGAAAGCGAGCAAACAGCTGTGAAATCAGAACTGCAATCGCCTCAGGCGCTGCTTTCAGCGCAGATAAACCTAGAGCCAACTAATCACCTAAATCCAAGAGGGCAGCCACATTTGTATTCGCCAGAACCAGTAGGGCACGGGAAGCCCCATCCACAAGGATGCAAAGAATGCTGCGAGCACCAAAGCTATCACCACAAACAGCCCAATCGCCCACTCGCGTTGAGCAACCCTAAACTGCCCGAATCCACGGCGCCAGAAACTGTGGAGAGCATAAACCAGGGCCAAAATCAAAAACGGCGTAAAGACCACCGAGTAAAACTGGAAGGTGGTGCGAGATAGGTATGCCAACCAAGGCGCCCAGCCGGCCAAAAATGCCAGGAAGATTGCACCGGCTTTTAGGTCGGCTCTGCGGATAAATCTAAAGCCAATCCAGATCATGGCGGCTACTGCTGAATACCAGATAAGTGGGTGCGGCAGTGGGGTGATGGCAATTGAGCAGTTCTCAATAAACCCGCAGCGCTCATCGGTGAAACTTTCGTAGTAGAAGGCCGTTGGTCTGATGTTCAAAAGCCATTCGATGGCGTTGGCTGAGTAGGGATGCTCCGCGCTAAGCCCCGTGTGAAAGCTGTAGGCATTGGTGTGATATTCCCAAAGCGACGCCAGCCAGTTTTCTTTAGCCTGACGACCCCAGCCATCGCTTGAGAGGATCCAGCCGGACCAGCTTGCTAGGTAGGTAGCAGCGGAAAGTACCAGCAGCAGGATGGCATTGACAATTGCCTGGACAAAAGACGGAGCTAGCTTCAGGCCCAATCTCATTCTTGAGATCCAGTCGGCAACAAATGTGTAGAGGCCAAAGATTGCCAAGAAGTAAAGCCCGGACCATTTGACCGAGGTGGCCACACCTAGCGAGAGCGCCATTGCCAAAAGCCATGGCCTAAACCTGAAGGTGAAATCTTTGCCGGCCAAGGCTGCAGTGTTGAGCGCTCGTGAAATCGACTGGCGATCTTTGAGCAGGAAGTAAAAAGCCAAAAGCACGAAAAATGCCAGGATGCCATCGAGAATCGAGGTTCTCGAGAGCACGATGGACTGACCTTCGATTGCTAAGAACAATCCTGCGAGGGCGGCGAATACTCGATTACCAGTCAGCAATCTGGCGACGACGATTATCAGCGGGATGGCCAAGGTTCCCAGCAGGGCAACCGAAAACCTCCAACCAAATGAGCTGTCCGCACCAAAGAGTTGAATACCAAGCCAGATCACCCACTTGCCGATCGGTGGATGCACTACATAGGCGCCATCTTGCAAAAAGCCGTCAACCTTGCCCGCTTCAAAATCAGGATTTGCGTTGTCAGGCCATTGTTTCTCGTGCCCAAAAAGCCCGAGTGTGTAGGCATCTTTGACGTAATAGGTCTCGTCAAAAACCAATAGGTGCGGGTTTGCTAGGTTGCCAAATCGAAACAAGGCTCCCAGCGCGGTAATCAGCAAGGTGCTGATTGGGTAAAACCATCGACTGGCAGCTGCACGTTTGGTCAAGGTAAGCAGCCCGTAAATCACCCTTAGATGCTAGTTTGCTTAGCGTGTTGATTCTTGCTGCCACCCCAATCGGTAATCTCTCGGATGCCTCTGCGCGACTTCGAGAGTTCTTAGCGCAGAGTCAGCACATCGCCGCCGAGGACACCAGAACCCTGAAGCAACTTGCGTCAGCGCTTGGAATTCGCCTGAACGCAAGGCTTTACAGCTTGCATGAGCACAGCGACGCCGAGCGCACGGCGTTGTTGGTCGAGGTGGCAAGGGACAACGACTTGTTAGTGGTGTCAGATGCCGGCATGCCAACAATTTCCGATCCGGGCTATCAATTGGTTAGAGATTGTGCCCAGGCCGGAATTGAAGTGATCGCCATACCCGGTCCATCGGCAGTGATTTCGGCGCTCGCGGTTTCTGGTTTACCAACCGACCGATTTAGCTTCGAGGGCTTTCTCCCCAGAAAACAAGGAGAAAGGCTTCGCTTTTTCGAGGGCCTAAAGGATGAGGCTAGAACCATGGTCTTCTTTGAGGCCCCGCATCGAATTCACGAGTCCCTGATCGATGCCGCAGCGGTATTTGGGGAGAATCGCCTCGGCACTGTTTCCCGAGAACTAACCAAGAAGTTTGAGCACACCGAACGTGGAACACTGGCAGATCTAATTGCCTGGGCCAAAGGGTCGCCCAAGGGAGAAATGGTTCTCATCATCAGCGGGGCGAGCCCAAAAGCCTTTGATGTCTCTGAGTTGGGCCTCAAGGCGCTCGAACTCGCAGCATCTGGCATGGGCTTGAAGCAGGCCTGTGCGGACCTAGCTGAGGCGACCGGTGCATCAAAGAGCGCAATTTACGCTGAAGCTCTTTTGCACAAACCCTAAGATATCTAGGGTGTCCAAGTCCTTTTATGTAACCACCCCCATCTTCTATGTGAACGATGCCCCTCACATTGGCCACGCCTACACCGAGGTGGCCTCTGATGTGCTCACCAGGTGGCACCGTGCCCGCGGTGAAAATGCCTACCTACTAACTGGAACCGATGAGCACGGCGAGAAGGTTTTGCGAACCGCGCTTGGAAACAACACCGACCCCAAGAGCTGGACCGACAAGTTGGTTTCTGAATCGTGGTTGCCACTGTTGGAGACCATAGATATCGATAATCAGGATTTCATCCGAACCACCGAACCTCGTCACGAGAAAGCGGTGCAGCAGTTTTTGCAAAAGCTTTATGACACCGGTTTTATCTACCAGGGTTCATTCCAGGGCAACTACTGCGTAGGTTGCGAGGAATACAAAAACGAATCCGACCTAATTGATGGCACTGGTGACTTTGAAGGCCAAAAGGTTTGTGCAATTCACTCCAAGCCGGTCGAGCAGTTAAATGAAACCAACTACTTCTTCAAGCTAAGCGATTTCCAAGAGCGTCTTCTAAAGCACTACGAGGAAAACCCAACTTTCATTCAGCCCGAAAGCGCTAAGAACGAGGTGGTTTCTTTTGTTCGCTCGGGCCTGAGTGACCTATCCATCTCCAGATCTAAAGAGCGTTTTGACTGGGGCATCGATATTCCTTGGGACGACCAGCACATCACCTACGTTTGGTTTGATGCGCTGCTGAATTACATCACCGCCATCGGTTACGGGTCAGACGAGGCGAAACTGCAATCCCTTTGGCCGGCAGATGTTCAGGTGGTGGGTAAGGACATTCTTCTTTTCCACGCGGTGATCTGGCCAGCGATGCTGATGGCTGCCGGGCTGCCACCGGCAAAGCAGGTGTTCGGTCACGGATGGCTATTGGTGGGCGGCGAGAAGATGTCAAAGTCCAAGCTCACCGGAATTGCGCCAACCCAAATCACGGACATCTTTGGTTCCGATGCCTTCCGCTACTACTTCATGAAGGCTATTGGATTTGGTTCCGACGGCTCCTTCAGCTGGGAAGACCTAAGCGCTCGCTATAACTCTGAGCTTGCCAATGGCTTCGGAAATCTCGCCTCGCGAGTAATTGCCATGATCAATAAGTACTTTGATGGCGTCGTTCCAGCCCCAGCCGATTATCAAGATGCAGATCTTGCAATCCAGAAGGTGGCTCAGGATGCAGTCCATGCTGCCAACGCGGCCATCGACAAGGTTGCGATTCACGAGGCAATCGCCAAGGTCTGGACTTTGGTAGATGAGCTAAACAACTACATCACCGTGCAGGCGCCCTGGGTCTTGGCAAAAGAAGAAGCAGATCGTGACCGGCTAGCCACTGTGCTCTACACCACAGCCGAAGGTCTTCGATTGCTGGCGGTTTTGTTGAACCCGATTACCCCAAAGGCGGCTCAAAAGCTCTGGACTGCGGTCGGTACCAGCCTCGGTGACTTGTCGGAGCAGCGAATTCAGCAGGGTGAATGGGGCTTGCTGCCTTCCGGAACCAAACTGGGAGATCTTGAAGTGCTGTTCCCTCGCGTAGAGGACCAATGAGCGAACCAATTCGCACCAGAAACTCCTATGACGGTCTAGCAAACCGCCCGGTTCACTACCCCGAGCTTCCAGAACCACTTGAGGTTGGAACCTACGACAATCACACCCATTTGGAAATTGCCGATGGCGAACAACCGATGTCGGTTGCTGAACACCTAGAGCGAATGCGTCAGGTCAACATGCTTGGTGCAGTGCAGGTTGGGGTGACGTTAGATAGTTCAATCTGGTCCGCGGCAGTTGCCGAATCTGAACCAATGCTCTTAGCCGCCGTTGCCCTGCATCCAAACGAGGCTCCGCTTTACAAATCACGAGCTGAGCTGGACGAAGCCATAGCCGGTATTGCCGCTTTGGCGACCAAGCCAAGAGTTCGGGCAATTGGTGAAACTGGTTTGGACTTTTTTAGAACCCAGGGTGAGGACGAACTGGCAGCGCAGGCCTACTCCTTTGAGCAGCACATCGCAATTGCTAAAGAGAACAATCTGGCTCTGATGATTCACGACCGCGAGGCTCACGGCGAAGTTGTGGCAACCCTTAAGCGAGTCGGTGCCCCGGAGCGCACTGTTTTCCACTGCTACTCGGGAGATCTCGAACTGGCGGAAATCTGTCAGGAAAACGGCTGGTACCTATCATTTGCCGGCAACATCACGTTCAAAAAGAATCAGCACCTTCGAGACTCCCTTCTCGCAGTATCTCCGGAACTGCTCTTGATTGAGACCGACGCACCATTTTTAACTCCAGAGCCACTGCGCGGTCGCCCCAACGCTCCATACCTTGTGCCGCACACCCTGAGATACATGGCAGCGCTGTTGGAGTGGGATGCATCCCGAATGGCAACTCAGCTCAACGCCAACACCGAGCGGGTTTATGGACTTTGGTCAGAGGGACTCAGCTAATGCTGGGGGCGGCAGAGATTCGTCAGTTGGCTGAAAAGCTCGATATCAGGCCAACTAAAAAACTGGGTCAAAACTTTGTGATTGATCCCAACACCATCAGGCGCATTGTCTCCGCGGCCGAGCTATCTGATTCGGATCTCGTGGTTGAGATTGGACCTGGACTTGGCTCGCTCACGCTCGGCATTCTTGAAATCGTCCCGCGAGTAATCGCAGTCGAGATTGATGAGCGCTTGGCAGCCGAACTACCAAGCACGATCGCCAAGCACGCCGCGGATAGAACCCTGGACTTGGTGGTGGCGGATGCCTTGAAAGTCACTGAGTTGCCGGGCGAGCCAACCGCACTGGTGGCAAATCTGCCCTACAACATTTCGGTTCCGGTACTGCTTCACTTTATGAACCAGTTCCCTTCAATTCAAAAGGGTTTGGTGATGGTGCAAGCTGAGGTTGCCCACCGCCTGGCAGCAAGCCCAAACAGCAAAGAGTATGGCGTGCCATCGTTGAAGATGGCCTGGTACGGACCTGCGAGGTTGGCTGGCAACATCGGCAGGAATATCTTTTGGCCGGTACCGGGAGTAGATAGCGCACTGGTTTATTTCCAGCGCACGGTTGAGCGCGATCCAAAGCTTCAGCAACCAACATTCACTGCCATCGATCAGGCTTTCCTGCAGCGACGCAAGACCCTGAGGCAAGCTTTGGCCGGTTGGGCTGGATCGCCAACGGCAGCCGAAGAAATTTTGATCAGGGCTGGGGTTGACCCGCAGGCTAGGGGAGAGCAGCTCAACATCGAGCAGTTCATCGCGATTGCGAGTGCCAAATGATCTGGGCTGCAGCGCAGGGCAAGGTAAATCTGCACTTCCAGGTTGGGAATTTGCAACCCGATGGTTACCACCCGGTGGTGAGCCTCTATCAGGCACTGGACATCGAGGAGCGGGTCGGCGTTGAACCAGCTTCCGATTGGGAAATTCAGGTGGAATCGGAACTTCCAAATCTCGGTGAAATTCCACTTGATGAATCAAACCTTGTAGTCAAGGCCGCTAAGGCCCTGGCCAAGAGCGTTGGAATTGATAACCCTCAGCCGATGCGATTTGTGATTCACAAAAAGGTTCCCGTTGCCGGTGGAATGGCTGGTGGCTCGGCAGATGCCGCAGCGGCCCTAGTTGCTCTCAATCAGGCATGGTGTCTTGGTCTGGACCAAGAGGCGCTTATGAAGGTTGGGGCGAATCTTGGCGCAGATGTGCCCTTCGCAATTCTTGGCGGCACCGCGCTCGGTAGCGACACTGGGATAGAGCTGTCGCCTCACCCTCAAGTTATCTCCCAGCCGATTGTGTTGCTTATCAATCACAAGCCACTCTCAACTAAGTCGGTCTTTCAGGAATTTGACCGCCTAGGTCTCGGGGAAGTTCTCGAGGTGCCAGATTTCACAGCCGGAACAGCTTGGCTTGGTAAAAACTCACTCACCGAGGCAGCATTTAGCTTGCTCCCAGAGCTTCGTGCGCTTTCTCAAACCGATTTTGGTAGTGGCCAGGGCCTGCTATCCGGATCTGGTCCAACTCTCTGGTACCTGGCGAGCGATCAAGACAACGCAAGCCGCACAGCAGAAAAGATTCGCGCAGCCGGCTACGAAGCGGTTATCGCAAATCCAAGCCCACTTGGCTCGAGGTTGATCTAATGGCTCACCTGTTGGGCGCTGAGCAAATTGATTTAGAGTTTCCCACCAAGCAGGTTTTTGATTGCATAACTGTCGGGGTCAATGAGGGCGACCGAATTGGTATTGTCGGGCGAAACGGTGATGGCAAATCCACGCTCCTCAAAATCCTCTCCAAGCAGCTCGAGCCAGATGCCGGTCGAGTTACCTGGCGCGGATCTTTGCGAATTGGCTACCTCACGCAGGTCGACAAAATTGATGACTCGCTCTCTATCGCACAGGCCGTGGTCGGTGAAGGCCCAGAACATGAGTGGGCCACCGACCCAAAGATTCGAGATGTGCTACAAGGACTGCTTGGCGATCTGGATTGGAGCCAGCAGGTCGGATCCCTATCCGGGGGGCAGCGAAGACGAGTTGCCCTGGCGGCCCTGCTTGCCGGTGATTACGACATCATCATGCTTGACGAACCCACTAACCACCTCGACGTCGAAGGTGTGGCATGGCTAGCAGAACATCTCAGAAATCGCTGGTCTAAGACCGCCGGCGGTCTCTTGGTCGTCACTCACGACCGCTGGTTCCTGGATGCAGTCTGCAATCTCACCTGGGAGGTTTACGGCGGCAAGATCGAGCCGTTTGATGGCGGCTATGCCGCATATGTTCAGCAGCGAGCCGAACGCAATCGTCAGGCGGCATCGAGCGAGGCCAGGCGACAAAACTTGCTTCGCAAAGAGTTGGCCTGGCTTGGTCGCGGAGCACCGGCGAGAACAGCTAAACCAAAGTTCCGAATCGATGCCGCGCTATCCCTGATTGCCAACGAACCACCTCCTCGTGACCAACTGGAACTTAGTAAGTTAGCGACTCAGCGTTTGGGTAAAGACGTTCTAGACATGGAAGATGTCAGCTATCAGACGGAAGATGGCAAACCAATCCTCGAGCACGTCACCTGGCGGCTTGGGCCAGGGGATCGTATTGGACTTTTGGGGGCCAACGGAGCCGGCAAGACCACATTGCTTGGGCTGATCACCGGAGAGCTTCAGCCAAGTGCAGGTCGAATCAAAATCGGAAAGACCGTGAAGTTTGCAAAGCTAAGTCAGGACATTCGAGAACTCGACGAATTTGCCGATGACCGAATATTCGCCATGATCAAGCGCGAGAAAACCACCTTCACGGTTGGAAAAAAGGAAGTTGGAACCGGTCAGCTGGTTGAGCAACTTGGCTTTGATTCGGCGCAGCTGCAAACCCCGATATCTGATCTCTCCGGTGGTCACCGCAGCCGTTTTCAACTGCTCCGCCTTTTGTTCACGGACCCAAACGGGTTGATTTTGGATGAGCCAACCAATGACTTGGACACCGACATGCTTGCCGCTATGGAGGATCTGCTGGACACCTGGCCTGGAACCCTGATTGTCGTCAGCCACGACCGCTACCTGCTGGAGCGAGTCACAGACCAGCAATACGCGCTTCTGGGGGATGGGAAACTTCGGCATCTACCAAAGGGCGTTGAACAGTTTTTGCAACTTAGGAAAGCTCAAACCCCCAAGCAAGAGCAGCCCAAAGCCAAGTCGGTTTCTACGCTCTCTGGTGCTGAAAAGCGCAACCTTGAAAAGGAGTCTGCTCGCCTGGACAGAGCGATTTCAAAGGCTAATCAGGAACTAGAGGCTATTCGGTTGGAGCTTGCCACGGCTGACCAGTCCGACTACGAGTTGCTTTTGAAGCTGGCCAATCGACAGCGCGAATTGGGCGATCAGTTGGAAGAATTTGAAACTTTGTACCTAGAGACTTTGGAGAAACTTCAGCTCTAGCCAA
>CAZZHB010000010.1:0-18530 GCA_964653615.1 uncultured Aquiluna sp. | reverse complement strand
TCGGAGCAACAAGGTCAATGATTCGAGTCGACAGCTTCTTGTTATCGGTCTCGAGGCGCAGACGGGTGTCTGGGTAAAGCGGGGTTAGCTTGCCAAACTCAACTCGAGCGGCTGCCTCTTCCATGGTCTGACCATTGATGGAGTCAACGCGAACCAATGCGTTGAACTTCTGACGCTGGTTATTGGCATCCTCGCGTGGCTGGCGGATTGCACCAACAACGGCATCACCCTTGCGAAGTGAATACTTCTTGACCTGTCCTAGGGAAACGTAGACATCGTTTGGACCAGGTAGGTAACCGGAGGTGCGCAAGAACGCGTAGTTCTCCAAAACATCCAAGATTCCAGCAACCGGTACTAGTACGTCATCCTCGGTGATCTCTGGCTCTGAGTCATCCTGACCACCAGGGCCACGGCGACGGTCACGGTCACGGTAGCGACCACGGCGGTTGCGGTTTCCACCACGACGCTCGTCGTCACGGTCGCGGTTGTTGTCGCGGTCTGAGCTTCTGGTCTCGCGGTCTTCGCGAGCCTCACCGCGCTCTGCGGCACCCTCAGCTGGGGAGCTGTTCTCGCCACTGTCTGAGCGAGCTGGGCGGGAGCGGCGGCGGTTCTCAGTCTTTGGCTCTGAATCAGCTGAGGTCTTTGCCTCGGCCTCTGCAGCCTTAGGTGCCTTGGCAGCCTTTGGTGCTTCGGTGCCGTCTACGGAAACTGGTGCGCTGGTTGCGCGGCGGGTTCTTTTTACAGGCTTGTCCTGCTGGATTTCATCCATGTGGTTATTACTCGTTTCTTAGCGGCAAGAGGCCGAATTAGTGAAGAATTTCTTGAGAATACAGTGGCGGGCTTTTAGACGCCTGATCCAGACTGCACGTCAAGACTAGCACCTTTGAAGTCAACCGCAAGTGAAAGTGGCTTCCAAGTTGGAAACTCTCGCTCCACAAACGCCACGGCCGCCACTCGCTTGGCAGGGTCATCTTCCAAAACCAACACAGATGGGCCCGCTCCGGAGACTACTGCGGGGTGCCCCTGAGCACGAAGCTGTTCGATCATCTTGCTGGTCTCAGGCATAGCGCTGGCGCGATAGTTCTGATGCAGGCGATCTTCGGTAGCGGCAAACATAAGTTCTGGGCTCTGGGTCAAAGCAGCCACCAACAACGCAGAGCGAGATACGTTGAACACCGCATCGGTGTGAGGAACCGACTCTGGCTGCAGGCTTCTGGCGAGCTTGGTGGACATCTGGTTTGGTGGAACCAGTACCAACGGAGAAACTCCACGGTGCACGGTTAGCTTCTTGTGGTGAGGCCCACTTTCATCTGTCCAGGCAATCGTTAAGCCACCGAAAAGTGCCGGTGCCACGTTGTCAGGGTGCCCCTCCAACTCAGTTGCAAATTCCAGCAGCTGCTGCTCGGTTAGCGAGATTTCAGGTTGCAATAAGCCAGCCGCCAACACCACGCCACCGGAGACAGCCGCTCCCGAGGAACCCATACCGCGTCCGTGCGGAATGCTGTTGTGGCAGGTGATGCGAAGCGGTGGAACGCTCTTGTTGAACTTGGCAAAGACGTAGGCAATGGTTGAGTAGATCAAGTTAGTAGCGTCACGAGCAATGTCATGCTCCCCCTCGCCAACCACTTCAATCTCAAGACCACTGGCAATTACCTCAGCCGAATAGTTGTCGTAGAAACTTAGCGCCATGCCCAGAGTGTCAAAACCCGGACCCAGGTTCGCACTGGTGGCAGGTATTTTTACCGAGACTTTGGTCACTTGTTTCTCTCCAAGCCAAGCACGCCAGCCACAGAATCTGCGGTAGCAGCGACCTTCTTTGGCTTGATCTGGCGACCGCGGTCATCCTTTAGCGCCCAGTCTGGGTCCTTTAGGCCGTGACCGGTAACTGTAACCACAATCGAGTCAACCTTCGGAAGCACGCCCTTTTGCTTAGCCTGCAACAGGCCGGCTGCGCCGGTAGCGCTAGATGGCTCCACGAAGACACCTGCTTCTTGAGATAGGAAACGGTGCATCCACAAGATGTCCTTGTCGCTTACCGCACCGAAAGCGCCATTGGTGTCGGCCTTTGCCGCTTGAGCTAGATCCCAAGAAGCTGGATTGCCGATGCGAATTGCGGTTGCGATGGTCTCCGGTTTTGCTACTGGCTTACCCACTACGAATGGTGCTGATCCTGCCGCCTGGATTCCGTAAAGCATTGGCAGTTTAGAAATGCGGCCGGCATCGCGATCTTCGCGGTATCCAAGGTGGTAGGCGGAGATGTTTCCCGCGTTACCAAGTGGCATTGCATGCAGATCTGGAGCGAAGCCCAGTGCATCAAAAACCTCAAAAGCGGCGGTCTTCTGCCCTTGCAGACGATCTGGGTTCACCGAGTTCACCAAGAACACCGGATAGCTCTCGCTTAGCTCGCGAGCGAGCCTTAGGCAGTCATCAAAGTTCCCGCGAACCTGCAAAATCTGAGCCTTGTGAGCAACTGCCTGAGAGAGCTTGCCCCAGGAAATCTTTCCAGCTGGCACCAGCACCACAGACTGCATGCCACCGGCCACCGCGTATGCCGCGGCCGATGCGGAGGTGTTTCCGGTGGAAGCAGCGATAACTGCTTTGGCACCCTTGCCCTTGGCCTTGGAAACAGCGGTAGTCATGCCGCGGTCCTTAAATGACCCAGTAGGGTTCATACCCTCAAACTTCAGGTGCACACTGCCAACATCAAGCAGTTTTGCGAGCGCCGGTGCATCAATAAGTGGAGTACCGCCCTCACCCAAGGTGACGATTGGATCGTCCTGGGTAAATGGAAGACGATCAAAGTATTCGCGAATAACGCCGCGCCACTGGTGAGCCATTAGATTCCCTCCACTCGGATAACCGAGTTCACTTTCTGAACTGCTGCGTTTTGGCGCAGATCCTCAACAACTGCCTCAAGTTCACCTTCACCAGCGGCATGAGTCATGATTGACAGCAGTGCTCCGCTGTTTTGCCCAGCCGCATTCTGATCCACAGTTTCAACGCTAACGCCATGCTGCGCAAAGACCGTGGCAACTGAAGCCAGCACACCAGGCAAGTCGTTGACCTGCAGTGTGATTTGGAATCTGGTGGTGACCGCCTGAACCGGAAGGATATCCAAGTTGGCGTGTACTGAGTCGGCGATTCCTGGACCTCCGGCAAGGTGGCGCTTTGCAGCCCCTACCAAATCGCCCAGCACCGCAGAGGCAGTCTCGGGACCACCGGCACCAGCGCCGTAAAACATCAATCTGCCAGCGCTCTCAGCCTCGATAAACACTGCGTTATAAGCACCGCGAACAGCAGCCAGTGGGTGATCGTCTGGAATCAAGGTTGGGTGGACTCTGGCAACGATGCCCTCTGGTTGCCCATTGGACGCTGGCACTCGCTCACAAATGGCCAATAGCTTCACCGCGTAGCCGGCCTCACGGGCAGTCTCAATCTGCAATGCGGTTACCTGCGAAATTCCTTCGCGGTAGACATTTTCAACCGGCATTTCGGTGTGGAAGGCGAGCGATGCCAGGATTGCGGCCTTGCTGGCAGCATCAAACCCCTCAACATCGGCGGTTGGATCTGCCTCGGCGTATCCCAGCTGCTGGGCTTCGGCTAGGGCATCCTCAAAGCTCGCCCCAGTTGAATCCATTCGGTCAAGGATGAAGTTCGTGGTTCCGTTGACGATGCCCATCACCTTGTTGACCTTGTCACCTGCGAGGGATTCGCGTAGCGGGCGAATGATTGGAATCGCACCACCGACCGCAGCCTCAAAGTAAAGCTGAGCACCTAGTTGTTCGGCTAGGTCAAAAAGCTCAGTTCCGTGGGCTGCAATGAGGGCCTTGTTGGCAGTGATGACATCGGCTCCCGAGTTTAAAGCCAAAGTGATGTAGCTCTTTGCTGGCTCAATACCTCCCATGAGCTCAATAACAATGTCAGCTGCCTTGATTAGAGCTTCCGCGTCCTGAGTGAAGAGTTCCTTTGGAAGATTTCCACTTCTAGCTGACTCTAGGTTTCTAACCGCAATGCCAACCAACTCGAGGTCTGCACCAACTCTTTGAGCCAATTCACCGCGGTTCTCAATCAGTAGGCGGGCAACCTGAGAACCCACGGAACCGGCGCCTAGCAGCGCGATTCGAATTGGGCGATAAGCGATCTCCATGGCTATGCCTTTCCATTACCAATGCCAGCGTCGCGGCTAAGCAGGTCATTCTCTGTCTCCGCCCGAATCAAGAGCATGCTCTTGCCAGCCTTCACGGCAACCATTGCTGGACGGGTTAGGAAGTTGTAATTGGATGACAGCGAGAAGCAGTATGCACCGGTTGCGGCAACCGCAAGCACGTCATTCACAGCGATGTCGGAAGGTAGGTAATCGTGACGCACCACGATGTCGCCAGACTCGCAGTGTTTACCAACCACTCTGGACAGAGCAGGAAG
Organism: uncultured Aquiluna sp.; assembly: GCA_964653615.1. Classification (GTDB taxonomy): domain Bacteria; phylum Actinomycetota; class Actinomycetes; order Actinomycetales; family Microbacteriaceae; genus Aquiluna. The sequence continues at coordinate 14,108 of CAZZHB010000010.1, read as the reverse complement.
TGCAGAGCTCACTCTGGAGGCTATAAGTGCGGAGTACTCAGCCTCGTAAAGGGCTGGGCGAGCGTTATCGCTCATACCACCGTCAACACTGACGTACTTGCGGGTAGCGCCAATGCCCTGCTCGCTAACCGAAACATCTTTGATAGTTCCAACTGAGTAAAGCGTGATACCTGCCGGCCCTGAAATGATTCGACCTGGCTCAAAAGCTAGTTTCGGCACCTCAATACCCAAAGCAGCACACTTGGCGGCAACCGCCTGCATGATGCGAGTGGCCATGTCTTCGATACCCAATGGCCTATCGGCCTCGGTGTAGGCAATGCCAAAACCACCACCAAGATTTAGCTCTGGAACAGCGCCTGTTTTCAAAAGCTGAGCGTGGACATCAAGTAGTCGCTCAGCTGCTGCCACGAAGCCATCAACCACGAAAATCTGCGAGCCGATGTGCGAGTGCAGACCAAGGAATTTCAAGTTGGAGTGTGAGCGAATCTTCGCGACCAACTCAGCCACGTCGGTGAGCGCAACCCCAAACTTTTGATCTTCGCGGGCGGTTGCCAAGTGCTCGTGAGTGTGAGCGTGAACGCCGGAGTTGACACGTAGGCGGACAGATTGGGTCTTGCCCTGAGCGGCAGCTACCGCAGCAATACGCTCAATCTCAAGCTCGGAGTCGATGACGATAGCCCCGACATCAGAGGCAATTGCCTTACCGATTTCAACCAAAGATTTGTTGTTTCCGTGAAGCCCTAGTCGTTCGCCGGAAGCTCCAGCTGCCAACGCAACCGCAAGCTCGCCACCTGTGGAGACGTCCACAGCAAGACCGGCATTGATAACCCAACGCACAACTTCAGCGGTGAGGAGTGACTTGGATGCGTAGTAGAGCTTGGCAGTGGTGCCAATTTTGTTTGCAGCATCGCTGAAGGCGCGCTTGATCGCCAACAGCCTGGTCTCAAAATCCTCTTGATCAACCACATAGAGCGGGGAGCCATACTGGCGCATCAGAGTCGAAACCGATACGTCTCCGATCGTTAGCTCACCATAGCTGTTGCGCTTAGCGGTACGAGGCCAAACTCTGGCATCAATGGCGTTGAGATCGTTCGGGGCAACAAGCCACTCTGGCGCTAATGGATTCTTCACTGTTACATCCGCTCCGGAGCCGAAACGCCAAGGAGGGAAAGTCCGTTAGCCAAAACAATGCTGGCGGCGTTGTTTAGCCAAAGCCTGGTGCGGTGAACGGTCTCGACCTCGCCACCACCCAAAGGAGTAACACGACAGTTGTCATACCAGCGGTGGTAGCTGCCCGCCACTACCTCGATGTATCGAGCGATGCGGTGAGGCTCCCTGAATTGTGCGGCTTGCGCCACCACTCTGGGGAACTCACTGAGGTTTGCCAATAGCTCTGCTTCTGAATCGTGGCTTAGTAGCGACGGATCAAATTCTGAGTCGTCCACCGATAGCGAGGCAGCATTCTTGGCAACCTGCTTGGTTCGAGCGTGCGCATACTGAACGTAAAACACTGGGTTGTCGTTGGTTTTCTTGGTCAACTGCTCAAGGTCAACATCCAACGATGAATTGATTGACGAACGAGCAAGCGCATATCTAGCGGCATCGACTCCGACGACATCAACTAGATCCTCCATGGTCACCACGGTTCCAGCCCGCTTAGACATTCGCACCGGCTCGCCACCGCGCACTAGGTTGACCATCTGGCCAATCAAAATCTCCATGTTCTCACCCGGCTTGTCACCGAATGCAGCACAAAGCGCCATCATTCTCGGCACATAGCCGTGGTGGTCTGCACCAAGCATGTAGATGCAGCGGTCAAACCCTCTGGAGCGCTTGTCTTGGTAGTAAGCGATATCTCCTGCGATGTAGGCGGCATCGCCATCGCTCTTGATGATTACGCGATCTCGATCGTCACCAAAGGTGGTTGACCGTAGCCAAATTGCCCCATCTTCTTCAAAGATGTGGCCCATCTCACGCAATCGCTCAATTGAGCGCTCAACTGCCTTGGACTCGTAGAGGGAGTTCTCATGGAAGTAGACATCGAAATCGACCCCGAACTCATGCAGTGATTCTCGAATCTGCTGGAACATAAGCTCAACGCCTGCAGCTCTGAACTTCTCCTGCGCCTGGGCATCTGGCAAGGCAAGAATGTCTTCCGCAGTCTCAGCCAACACGCGGTCGGCGATTTCCTGGATATAGGCTCCCGCGTAACCGTCCTCTGGGGCAGGTTCACCCTTCGCCGCTGCCAGCAGTGACCTTGCGAATCGGTCGATCTGAGCACCGTGGTCGTTGAAGTAGTACTCGCGAGTAACTTCTGCACCCACAAACTCCAACACCCTGGCGAGTGAGTCACCAACGGCCGCCCAGCGAGTGCCACCGAGGTGAATCGGTCCGGTTGGATTTGCAGACACAAACTCAAGGTTGAGCTTTACGCCTTGATATTCCGTTCCCCGACCGTAGTTATCGCCCGCTAAAACAATTTCCCTGGCAAGTTCCCCAGCTGCAGAATCGGAAACAAATAGATTGATAAAGCCCGGTCCCGCGATCTCGACCTTTTCGATTCCAGAAGCTTTTTGTAACTCGATAGCGAGCAACTCGGCAAACTCTCGAGGCTTGAGTCCCGCCTTGGCACCAAGCTGCATTGCAACGTTTGTGGCCCAGTCTCCGTGGTCACGGTTTTTCGGCCTCTCGACCACTACCTCGCTTGGCACATCCAGCTGCAAAGACCCAGCCGCAACCAATGCGCGTAATGCAGCGACAATGGCTTCCGATAGCTGGCTTGGAGTCACGTGGGACCTTGATTCCTTCGGGTATGGCAACCGACGAGGTGTATTCGGCGGTGAACCTAAATCATACTCTTTTGAGCTCGAGGAAACTAAGAGCGCTTTAGCCAAACAGTTGAATTGCCAGCCACCCTGGAACCCGATACCGGGCTGGATGAAAGCAAAACCTCACCGGCTGGCAGCTCCACTTCCGAATCCGTGAAGTTTGTGAAGCTTGACCAACCATTCTCGCGCTCGAACCAGAGTGTCCCCGCAGCCGATTGCAGCCAGGTTAGCTTCTCCCCCGAAATCAAAGATTTTCTAAGGGCGATTGCGCTTCGATAAAGCTCAAGTGTTGAACCTGGTTTGCCATCCTGCACCGCTACGGCATAGTCGCCATACCAAGCCGGTTGTGGCAGGTGTGAGCCGCCAGCTCCAAACCCAAACGATGATCCTGAAGGGCTCCAAGGTAGTGGCACGCGGCAGCCATCGCGGGACTTGAATTTACCCTGACCCCTGAACCACTGGGGATCCTGCATCTGCTCCGAAGGAATGTCGGTGACATCTGGCAGACCGAGTTCTTCACCTTGATATAGGTAACTGGATCCGGGTAGTGCCAACATCAACAATGTGGCGGCTTTGGCTCTATTCAAACCTTTGTTTAGATCTAAGTCACCATCAAGCCGGTGGTTGACATACCAATAGTTTTCAGCGTCAAAGGTGACTCCGGCCTCCCCCGAAGGAATAACGAGCCTGGTGGCATGCCGAATGACATCGTGATTCGACATCACCCAGGTGCTGGAGGAACCGGTCTGCTCGGAAAATGCAAGATTCTCGTCAATGACCGCCTGGAAAGAACTCGCATTCCATGCAGATGTCAGTAAATCGAAGTTAAAGGCCTGCCCCAATCCGTCCTCGGATGCATAAGCCGGCCTGCGATGTGGGTGAACCCACGCCTCGGCAACTGCTACCCGAGGGGGGTCATATTGATTGAAAAGTTGACGCCACTCGCGGTAAATCTCGTGCACATCGTCTCTATCAAATAGTGGATCAGTTCCGTCATCTTTCATAACTTCAAGCGAGTATGAGGAGCGACTTGGAAGAGGATCAAGATTTTTGACCATGGCGTGAGCCACGTCGATTCGGAAACCATCAACACCGCGATCGGACCAGAATTTCAGAGTCTTAAGGAACTCGTCGTGAACCTCACGGTTGCTCCAGTCAAAATCAGGTTGCTCCTTGGTGAACAAGTGCATGTACCACTGTCCGTCTTCGACCCTGGTCCAACCTTCAGGACCAAAATGACTCGAGAGGTCAGAAGGTGGGAGCTCTCCGTTCTCGCCCCGTCCATCTCGGAAGATGTATCTCGCCCGCTCCTTGGAACCCTTCGGAGATTTCAAGGCTTGCTGAAACCAGATGTGTTGATCTGAGGAGTGGTTAGGGACGATATCCACGAAGACTCTGATCTGCCTGGCGTGCAGCTTTTGAACCATTTCGTCAAACTCTGCCAATGTGCCAATGCGGGGATCAACGTTTCGATAATCGGCCACGTCGTAGCCGCCATCTGCCAGCTCGGAGGGATAAAAAGGTGAGAGCCAGACCGCATCGATGCTCAAGCTTGCCAAGTAATCAACTTTGTTGATGATGCCGCGTAGATCGCCGATGCCATCTGCATTTGAATCGGCAAAACTGCGCGGATAGATCTGGTAAACAACCGCTTGACGCCACCAGTGCTTGTGCCCCTTTAGAAAGGTGAAATCGGACAACTCATCTCCTGTTCCTGCACGGTCTGCGCCCCGCTGCCCCGAGCCTTGGCAATGCTAGGCTACATTCGTCCCCGCCCCTATAGCTCAGGGGATAGAGCACCGCCCTCCGGAGGCGGGAGCGCAGGTTCGAATCCTGCTAGGGGCGCTTTCGACTAACCCTTTACTGATCCCGCCAACAAGCCTCTGACGAAGTAACGCTGGAGCGCAAAGAACACAATCAGCGGAACGATAATCGAAACGAATGCTCCGGCAGTCAAAAGCTCCCAGCCAGATCCACGAGTTCCAACCATTTCGGCCAATCGGATGGTCATCGGGGCAACTTCTTTCTTACCCCCACCAAACGTGAGACCAACCAACAGGTCGTTCCATACCCATAGGAACTGGAAAATCGCAAAGGATGCGATAGCTGGGACTGAAAGAGGCAACACGATCTTCGAGAAGAGTGTGAACCAGCCAGCCCCGTCAACTCGAGCCGCCTCAATCAACTCTCGAGGAATCTGACGAAGGAAGTTGTGCAACAAGAAGATGGCCATCGGCAAACCGAAGATCGTGTGAGCGATCCAGATTGGAATGTAGGTTCCGGTTATTCCTAGGTCAGGGATGATCGTGATGTCGCCAATGACCAGCCCTTTTGCAAACAGCTGCAGGAGTGGCACTAGTGCCAATTGAAGCGGGATGACCTGCAGGGCGAAGATAGAGAAGAAGATAAAGTCTCTTCCCTTGAATTCGAACCAGGCTAGAGCGTAAGCCGCAAACACTGCCAAGGTGATGGGGAAAATCACTGCCGGCAGGGTGACTGCCAAAGAGTTGAAGAAGAACTGATAAAGCGGTGGATTGGTAGTAGAGCCTTCAAACAATACCTGCTGATAGTTCTCAAAGGAGATGTTTGGATTGGCAAAGAACGTCCACCAACCGGAGTTGTTGATGTCCTTTTCTGGTCGAATCGAGGTAACGAGAAGACCAAAAGTTGGAATGGTCCACAGAATCGCAATCACCCAGGCGGCAAATGCTGCCCATGGCGATGAGAAAACGTTTTTTGCCTTGTTCTTCACGAGTGACTTATTGATTAGAGAGGCCATTATCTTTCCGTCCTCTCGAGGCGTAGTTGGCGAATGTTGTAGACAATGATTGGGATGATGGCCACAAACAAAATGATGGCCAAGGCCGAACCCTGTCCATAGTTCATTTGCCTAAAGGCCTGAGAGTACATCTCATTTGCGATCACGTTGGTCTGGAAATTTCCACCGGTCATAGTTCGAACGATGTCGAACACCTTCAGGGGTCCGATGGTGATGGTCGTAAGCACCACGACAATGGTGGCACGGATCATTGGAACCGAAACGAGGTAGAAGCGACGCCACGGAGATGCGCCATCGAGCATGGCCGCCTCGACAACCTCATCTGGGATGTTCTTGAGGGCGGCTGCAAGCACGACCATCGAGAATCCGGTCTGGATCCAAATCATTACGACAATCAATAAGAAAGTATTGAGAGGTGCCTCAAGCAACCAGTTAGGAGGAGTCAGACCTAGCGTCTTGAAAACCGCAGATAGCAAACCAATATCCGGCTTGTTGTCATTTGGTTGGTAGTTGTAAACAAACTTCCAGATCACACCAGCGCCGACGAAGGAAATCGCCATCGGCATGAAGATTAGGGACTTGATTGCAGCTGGTCGCTTCATGCGGTCCGTCATGTAAGCAATCGCAAGACCAATCACAGTGGACAGAATTGGAACCGTGACCACCCAGATTGCGGTATTGGTTAGCACGACAGTGATTTCGGGGATTGTGAATGCCCAAACATAATGATCGAATCCGAGGAACTGTTCGGGTGCCTTGTCCATGAAAGACAAAATCAATGTGCGAATGGCCGGATAAATCAATCCCACGACCAAGAGCAAGATCGATGGCACTAGGAACACCAGGTACTTCAACCACTCTTGGGTCTTCACCGAGGTGCGAGATGCGATCAGGAAAAGTAGAAAAATAACGGCGCCGAAGCTCAACAGAGCCAATGCCAACAGAGTGAAGTTCTCAGCAATGATGTCCGCGGGGGTTTTCCTCGCCGCGTGAAGTGCCAGAGTGAACATTACCGAATCCTAACAACCTTTTAGTAAGGACTGTGGGGCCTGCTTTCGCAGGCCCCACAGCCTCGTTTAGCTATTTGTAACTGTGTGGCTTATTAGTAAGGCCAGGTTGCGTAGATAGCGTCTAGAACAGCCTTGTCAGACTTGTTCTCTGCTACCCATGCAGTCATTTCCTTCCAGAATGAACCAGCTCCAACCTCGGCTGGCATCACGTCGGAGCCATCGAAGCGGAAGGTGGATGCGTTCTGAAGGATCTCAACTGCAACCTTGTTTACTGGGTCTGCAACGTTAGCGGTGTCTAGACCGAGGTTTGCAGAGAACCAGCCACCAAGAGCAGCCTTCTTGTTGTTCCATAGAGGAGTGGTTAGGTAGTGCTGTACAGCGTGTACCTCTGGACGGTCAGCGAAGATACCAACGAACTCGCCACCACCAAGTGCAGGCTTGTTGTCAGCCGAAACACCTGGGAAGTAGAAGGTGGTGATTCCACCCTCAGTGGTGGTGTCCTCTGGGGACACGATGGTTGCGCCGTAGTCAGCAGCAAGGATGCCACCGATGAACGATGCCTGACGGTGCATTGCACAGCTGCCGTCAACTAGGCCAGCGCCACCCTCCTGGAAGGTGGTGGTAGCGATAGAAGCAACGTCGCCCACGTAAGCAGGGTTCTTTAGGATCTTGCCAGCCTCAGCTAGAACTTCAGCAACCTTAGGGTCGTTGAATGGAAGCTCGCCAGATACCCACTGGTCGTAGGTAGCAGCGTCCTGGAAGCGAAGCATTAGGTCTTCCATCCAGTCAGTTCCAACCCAACCGGTAGCGTCACCGGAGCCGAAACCAACACACCATGGCTGAACAGAGCCCTCAGCTGCGATGGTGTCAGATAGAGCTAGAAGCTCGTCCCAAGTGGTAGGAATGGTCCAACCCTTGTCTGCGAAGGTCTTTGGAGAGTACCAAACGAAGGACTTCACGTTTGCACCTAGCGGGGTGCCGTAGAAGGTGCCGTCGACGGTGCCGTAGGTCTTCCAGTCAGCGGTGTAGTTCTCGTCAACAGAAGCAATGGTTGCTTCGTTTGCAGGTACTAGACCGTTGCCAGCGAACTTAGCCAATAGGCCAGGCTGTGGGAAGATCGCCATGTCAGGTGCAGTTCCACCTTCAACGCGAACAGAGATCTGAGCCTCAAACTCCTGAGTTCCGTTCCAGTTGATGGTGATGCCGGTGCACTCCTCGAACTCCTTGAAGGACTCGATGAAGAGTGACGCCTCTGGGTCGATGATGGTGGTGTAGATCTCAACCTCGGTGCCCTCGTTGCCTAGGTAGGCCTCGTAAGCAGCACAAGCGTCAGATCCGGTCGCAGTGGTCTCCTCGGCAGCTGGCTCGGTGCTTGCGCAACCAGCCATTACCAAGGTAGCCGCTACTGCAGTTGCTCCAAGAGCAACCACGCGACGACGTAGTGTTGACATATTTTTCCTTTCGAAATCGGCCAGCATTGGCCGAACCTCACACATTAGGAGGGTCCCTCAAGGATAAATGACAGTTCAGAGATGATTCGACTGGAAGCGATTACATTCAGATAACAATGCGGTCTCGGACCGATACCAATTGTCTTTACAATTTTTACAATTAGGAATGTATGAGGCTGGAAAATCAGCGCTGGGCTAGATAATCCGCCATTTGCTGCAGCGCCATGGAGCGATGCGACATGGAATTCTTGACTTCTGGGTCTAATTCCGCAGCCGTGACATTCAGGCCCTCGGGAACAAAAACTGGGTCGTAACCAAATCCGCCGCTACCTGCAACCTGCTGAGCAATCGAACCGGGCCAGATGCCTGTAAATGAAACTTCCTCATCTGGGCCCACCAGGGCGATCGTGCAGATAAACGCCGCCGAGCGATGCTGTGACGGAATGTCTTCCAATTGCTTTAGTAGCAAATTTCTATTGGTGGCATCGTCTCGAGTACCAGACCAGATCGCAGAAAAGATGCCTGGAGCCCCACCCATGACTTCGCAGGCTATTCCTGAATCATCTGCAAAAGAACGCTTACCGGTTGCTTCATAGGCAGCCCTTGCCTTGATCAGAGCATTTTCTAGGAACGTCGTGCCGCTCTCAATTGGCTCAGGTCCCCCATGGGTAAGCACCTGGATTTCTGGATTGGCAAACCGCAAGATGGCTTCGGCCTCGGCCGCCTTGTGCTTATTGCCAGTGGCAAAAACTAGCTCCACTAGCGAAGCTCCAGAGCATCTCCCAAAGCTTCGCGCTGAAGCTTGGAGAGTTCCTTATTTGCCGCGAGCGCCATTTCCAAAAGGCGATTCAGCTCGTCTCTGTCAAACGGCTCTGCCTCCGCGGTGCCCTGAACTTCAACGAACAATCCCCTACCGGTAACCACAACGTTCATATCCGTGTCAGCTCTAACATCCTCGACATACTCCAGGTCGGTAACCGCAACTCCGTCGATGATCCCGACCGACACCGCAGACACCGTGTCGATTAATGGCTTGGCACTTTTGGCGATGTGCCCCTGCTGCTTGGCCCACGCCACGGCATCAGCCAGCGCCACAAAAGCTCCCGTGATTGCAGCCGTGCGAGTTCCGCCATCGGCCTGCAAGACATCGCAGTCCAAAACAATGGTGTTCTCCCCCAGTGCCTTGACGTCGATAATCGCTCGAAGAGATCTTCCGATCAGCCTTGAGATTTCGTGAGTGCGGCCGCCGATCTTGCCCTTGACTGCCTCGCGGTCCGAGCGATCGTGCGTTGCTCTTGGAAGCATGGCGTATTCGGCCGTTACCCAGCCTTCACCCGAGTCTTTCTTGAAACGTGGAACGCCAGGAGTAAAGGATGCATTACACAAAACCTTCGTATTTCCAAAAGACACCAGAACGGAACCTTCGGCATGGATGGTAAAGTTTCGCTCAATCTTCACCTCGCGAAGTTCGTGTTCCAATCTGCCCTGTGGCCTAGTCATTTGCTGCCTTTCGTTCCAAGTGGGTTACATCGCTAACCTCTGGGCCCAAAAAGCGCTTGGCCAGGCTCTCGAATTCTTTGGCATTACCGGTCGCGTAAAACTTATAGCTTGGCTTTGCGGAGCTAGGGGCAAGCAGATCGTGCTCGGTAAGAACCCTGAAGACATCCTTAGCGGTCTCATCTGCTGATGAAACCAAGTTCACGCTGTCCCCCATGACGTAAGAAAGGGCCGCATGTAACAGCGGATAGTGCGTGCAACCAAGAACCAAGGTGTCCACCTTTGCACGTTTGATAGGAGCCAGATACTCCTCGGCGGCCTTGAGTAGCTCCGGGCCAGAAGTTATCCCTCGCTCAACAAAATCGACAAAAGAAGGGCAGGCTGCCGTGGTGATTTCAAAATCTACGGCTGCAGCAAAAGCGTCCTCGTAGGCCTTCGAATTGACCGTAGCACTGGTACCGATAACTCCAACCTTGCGGCTTCTGGATGTACCAACAGCCTTTCTCACCGCAGGCTGAATTACCTCAATGACAGGAACGCCCAGACCCTCCGTATAGCGCTCACGGGCATCGCGCAGCACGGCAGCAGATGCTGAGTTGCAAGCAATCACAAGGAGTTTGACTCCGGATGCTACCAATTCATCCATGACCTCAAGGGCCAGCCGTCGAACCTCGGAGATTGGTTTAGGGCCGTAGGGAGAGTTGAGAGTGTCACCAACGTAGTGGATGGATTCGTGCGGCAACTGATCGATGATGGCTCGAGCCACCGTCAAGCCTCCGACACCGGAGTCGAATACGCCAATTGGTCTGGAATCCACTCGCTTAGTCTAAAGCTCTCTTGGTGGGTAGTCTTAAGGCGTGTCTACTGCTTTGAACACCGACCGCTATGAGCTCACAATGCTGCAAGCTGCTCTGCGCTCCGGAAAGGCTGAACGCCGCTGCGTATTTGAGGTCTTTACTCGCCAACTGCCTGCGGGTCGCCGCTACGGCGTGGTGGCGGGAACCGGTCGAGTCCTTGAGGCAATCAGAGACTTTAGCTTTGGCGAGCCAGAGCTTGCCTATCTCGAAGCCAACTCCGTGGTGGACAGGGCAACGCTGGATTGGTTGGCAAACTATCGTTTCTCGGGCAACGTTTCCGGATATCGCGAGGGCGAGCTTTACTTCGGTCACTCCCCGATTCTCACCGTCGAGGGAAGCTTTGCCGAGGCCGTGATTTTGGAGACCGTGATTCTCTCGATCCTGAATTACGACTCCGCAGTTGCTGCAGCGGCAGCACGAATGAAGTCCGTGGCAGCCAACCGACGCCTTATTGAGATGGGGTCTCGTCGGGCACATGAGGATGCCGCGGTAGCAGCGGCCCGAGCCGCCTACATCGCCGGATTTGATGCCACCAGCAACCTAGCCGCCGGGGCACTTTACGGAATTGAAACCACCGGCACCAGTGCGCACGCTTTCACGCTGCTGCATGACACCGAAGAACAGGCTTTTGAGGCGCAGCTGTCTTCGATGGGCAATGAAACCACGTTGCTCGTTGACACCTATGACGTTAAAAACGCAGTCAATACTGCTGTTCGACTTACGGGTGGCAAGATTCGCGCGGTGAGACTTGACTCGGGTGACCTTGCTACCTCGGCCGTCGAGGTTAGAAGGCAGCTCGATGACCTGGGAGCAGCCCAAACCAAGATCACAGTGACCAGTGACCTGGATGAATACACCATTGCGGCGCTCGCAATCGCCCCAATCGATAGCTACGGTGTTGGCACCAGCCTGGTTACCGGATCAGGTTTCCCAACTGCCGGATTTGTATACAAGCTAGTTGCACACACAGACAACGGTGACTGGGTTGACGTCGCAAAAACATCGAAGCTAAAAACCAATCGCGGCGGAAAAAAGATTGCCAGCAGGCTTGTTGAGGGCGGCATCGCGAAAAGTGAAATCATCTCGGCCGAGCTACAAAGTGGTCGTCCGCTTCAAGTGCCAATGATCACCGCGGGCCAGATTGACGAGAGTTTGATCGGGCTTCAGGGGGTTGCCAAAGCTCGCGAACACCACAAGCTTGCAGTTGCAGAATTGCCAGCTGGATCTCAAAGACTCTCTCGCGGAGAGCCGGCTTTGGCAGTTGAGTTTATTTAGACTCGTCGTCCCCAGGCTTTAGGCCCTCGTAGATCTCTTTGCAAGTTGGGCAGACCGGAAACTTCTGTGGGTCCCGAGATGGAATCCATACCTTGCCGCAGAGCGCAACAACTGCACTTCCCATGACGGCTGACTCAACAATTTTGTTCTTCTGCACATAGTGCGCGAAGCGTTCGTGGTCACCCTGGTCCAGGACAACCTGCTCCTCTAACTGAGTTCCAAAATTCTGATCTGCCATTTTTTACTGCCTTAGGTCCGCGGCATCGCCAAGGGTGACCTGGAAGGTCATTCGGTCGCCATCTCGCAATACCTCAATTTCAACCTGCCCACCAGCTGGCTCAGCTCTCACCATAGCGGTGAGGTCGGAGGCCGAAGCCACCGCCTGACCGGCAAAGCTCACTACCACGTCACCTGGCTTTAGTCCCGCACGTTCCGCGGCACCACCTTCGGTCAGTTTTTCAACATATGCCCCGGTGGAGAATGTTGATCCTTCAACGTTGTTGTCAGTAACCATCGCACCTAATAGGCCGTGAGTGGCCGAACCGGTATCGATGATCTCCTGTGAGATTCGGAAAGCGGTGTTGGATGGGATTGCGAAACCAACTCCAATGCTTCCACTCTCGCCGTTGCCAGCGGTAGCGATAGCAACGTTGATGCCAATCAGTTCACCTTTGCTGTTGACCAGTGCGCCACCGGAGTTACCGGGGTTGATGGCAGCATCTGTCTGAATAACCTGGAGCGAAATCGGGGCGTTGCCCGTTCCGTTCCAGAACTGCAGTCCAGGATTCTCACTGACTTCCGCACTTGCCACCTGGATGGTTCGATTCAAAGCCGAAATGATTCCCTCGGTCACGGTGGAAGCAAGCCCCAAAGGCGCTCCGATTGCAACCACGTTCTCACCCACGTTGAGCTTGTCTGAATCCGCAAATGTAATTGGCTTAAGGCCAGTAACTTGAACCTTTACCACCGCAAGGTCATAAACCGAGTCATAACCAATCAACTTGGCTGGGAAGACCGAGCCGTCCCAGAGTTGGACCGTAATGTTTGGGTTTTGAGTTAGGCCACCCAGGGTCACAACGTGAGCATTGGTCAAGACATAGCCGTCTTCAGTCAGCGCAACACCGGAACCGGAACCGGAACCGTCACTCGACTCAACTGCCAGCGTCACCACCGATGGGGCTGCATTCGCTGCCGCGCCAGTTACCCAGTTGACCTGCTCAGTGTTGTTTACAACTACCGGAGCAGGCTGGGAAATTGATAGATAAGAAAGCGTGAACGCGGTAGAGCCAACCACTCCACCAATCAGGGCTGCCGTGAGCGCAAAAACTGCAATACCAAGCGCACGAATTGGGCGACGCTTGCGCTTTGGAGCTGCAGTCACCGGTGCTGAATAGGTTGTGCCGAAGCTGAATTGAGTATCCCCAGAACGATTCCACTCAGACATTTGATTCCTTTCGAGTTGCCCAAATTCTCTCGAGCAAGACTGGGGATTCTATGAACTGAACCTGAGTAAACTCTGAAACCCCGCAAGGTCAATCATCCCACCAACAGAGTTCTTCGCTGGCGTTCAATCACCGGAATGGACACTTTGTTGCTGCCGAGCTCCCATCTCGCCGCACTAAATACCCAGCCTTCGTGGGCGTATTGATAGTCGACTTCGTATTTGACGTGTGCCCGAGCAAGGTATGTTCCCGGGGCATCAAAACTGTGAGACTTTCGAAATCCATAAAGTGCTGCGCCGTCAGAAACCTCCCAGCGCACCGACACCGGCCGAAATCGAATCAGGGCCGGCTTGCCCAGGAGGGCTCCTGCGACCTGCTCCGTATCAGCATCAACGCCTAGTTCAATAGGTTCTGTGAGCTCGACTTCAACGCCAGGGCTCCACCAGGCTCTGGGCTTTGTCGCTAACGCGGTGAACTTGGCGCGAAGTTCAATCTCTTCCTCGGATTGCCAAGATCCAGAGCGGGTGCTGCTCTCGGCAGGAGTATCGCCGATACAAGGTCTTGAGCCGACAGGAACCCAGGCCGTTATGACTGTCAAAGTTGGAACATCTATGGTCCCGTTAGCGAAGTAGCGGCACTGCCGCATTTTTGGATCGCTTAGGTCGGAGGATCCACCATCTTGACTACTTGAGCCGTCCTCAGCGCAAACGCTGAATTGCCCCGACAGGTTCTCGTCGCAAGACTGCGCTTGTCCACTGGAATAGAAACCCAGGGCAGCGGCAGAAGCGGTGAGTGCAAAAAACATCACCAAGAGAACATGCATCACTGAAGATTAGGAAAGATCTGAATTTTAGATTTCTGATTTTCCACAGGGAAAAAGAAATCCCCTCAATTTTCATTGAGGGGATTTTCTTAGTTGCGGGGGCAGGATTTGAACCTACGACCTCCGGGTTATGAGCCCGGCGAGCT
>CAZZHB010000009.1:0-19122 GCA_964653615.1 uncultured Aquiluna sp. | reverse complement strand
GTGAGCCTAGGACGCTGTGTCATCTGTCTCGATTCGGTAATCTTTATGCGAAAAGCCTATTGAGGAGAAGCCGTGTCTTACGACGTAGTTATTGAGATTCCAAAGGGAAGCCGCAACAAGTATGAGGTTGACCACGAAACCGGTCGCGTATTTTTGGACCGCGTGCTGTTCACCCCGTTCGTCTACCCAACCGACTACGGCTTCTTCGAGAACACCCTCGGAGGCGATGGAGACCCACTAGACGCTCTAGTGCTTTTGGAGTACCCGCTGTTCCCAGGCGTTGGTGTCAAGGTTCGCGCCGTTGGCATGTTGGTCATGGAAGATGACGGCGGAGTGGATGAGAAGGTACTTTGCGTCCCAGTGAAGGACCCACGTTGGAGCCACATTCAGGACCTAGGTGACGTTAGCTCCCAGGTAAAGAACGAGATCGAGCACTTCTTCTCACACTACAAGGACCTAGAGCCTGGCAAGTGGGTAAAGATTCAGGGCTGGAAGGACAAGGCTGCAGCCGAAGAAGTTATCGCTGCCGCTTACGCCAACTACAAGCACTAGGAGAGTAACTTTGGGCTATGCACAGCCCAGAAACTTCTTCAATTGATGTAGGCATTATCGAACTGTTGGATAACTACTTTGAGGTTATTCACGCCCAGGACATGGACCTGTTTGATCAGGTCTTCCACAAAGACTGCACTCTCTACGGTGTAAATGACAACCAAACCGTGCTTCGCCCGTACCTGGTTTATCGCGAGGCAGTCGCAAATCGTCAATCGCCAAAAGAACTCGGCAACCCCAGGAAAGACGAGATCTTAGATTTCGATCAAATCTCAGAGAACATGGCATGGGCCAAGGTTCAGCTTCAACAATTTGGTGGTGTTATGCAGGACTACCTAAACCTGATCAAACTCGATGGCAAGTGGTGGATCATCGCCAAACTCTATGAGCAGGTTGGCACCTACTAGTTCGCTGTTGGTCGTGCTGCGTATGGGAAAAGTTCTCCATAGCGCACCGGCACAATGCGAACCGTTCTAGCTGGGTTTGGGGCTTCCAGCATCATGCCGTTGCCCAGGTAAATAGCGGTGTGGTACTTATCTCCCGAGAAGCTTGAAGATCTAGTCCACCAAATCAGATCGCCACGCTTTGCATCTTGGAACGGGACCAGCTTTTGGTTAGATGCCATGATGTTGAACTGCGCGGTTGCCGAGTGCCAGCCGATGTAAACACCGGCTGCGGCATAGCTCTTCATCGTGATACCCGAGCAGTCCCAAATATCTGGCCCTGAACCACCAAGCACGTATCGCTCGCCAAGCTGCGCCGATGCAAAGGCGATTGCTTTTTCAACCAAGTCCTCGTTCGGTGGACCCACGGTGTAAAGCTCGGGAGCGGTTGGGGCGTCCTTCACGGCGTTCTGGCGGCGTTCCGCCTCTAGGCCCTCGATGCGCTGACGCTCTAGATCAGATGCGGTGTCTTTGAGGTTTGCCAACTGGCCAAGCATGGTTGCTCGCTGGGACTCTGACTCATTCACCTTCGCGATCACCGCATCGGCGGCGGCTTTGGCCTCGCGGTAGAGCTTTTCAGCCGCAGTTCGCCTGGATTCCAGTTCCGCTTGAGCACTAGCTAGTTCGCTAGCAAGTGCCTTGGCATCGGATTGCTTCTGCATGGCTTGCTCATACATAACCTGGGTGCGCTGCGCCACAACGTCACTTGCACCCAGTTGGTAAAGCAGTTCATCAGAGCTGTCCGGGTTGAAGAAAATCTCTAGGGTGGTGTTACCACTGGTGCCCTGGCGATACATCCTGGCCACGATCTGACCGAGCATGGTCTTAGCCTCTTCGGCATCCTCTTGAGCGGTGACTACCTTGGCCTCCAGACCATCAACCTTGTCTGCCATTACCTTCACCGCATGTTTGGCCTGGTTGTACTGCTCGTTTTTCTGGAGGGCCACTGCTTCTAGGGCATCGGCCTCATCCTGCAAGGTGTTGAGAATGCCCTCGATGCGGGCGATCATCTTCTTCTTCTCTTCAACATTGCGCTTGGCAGCAGCAACCTCGGCAGCAGTTGGGTAATCCGGCACCGCATAGGCGGGAGAGAGGGCAAATCCGGTTATCAGAAGCACCAAGCCGGTGAGCGCGGCAACGACTGATTTAGAGCGCTTTGGCATGGGACCTCCTCACCTAAAATCTAACCCGAACTTTCAAGTATTACCTGAGAGTTCCCAAAGTGTTGCGCAACATACCTTTTAACGGGTAATGTTGTGCGTCGGTGCTTTTGAAGAAGCCAGCTTCGCGGCCCCATCGTTTAGTGGCCTAGGACGCCGCCCTTTCACGGCGGTAGCACGGGTTCGAATCCCGTTGGGGTCACCATAAGGTCAGCAGTATTGGCCCTGTAGCGCAGTTGGTTAGCGCGCCGCCCTGTCACGGCGGAGGTCGCGGGTTCAAGTCCCGTCAGGGTCGCGGTCGCTTTTAGCGACATGGTTGGGGATAAAACCCCAAGGCTCTGTAGCTCAGTTGGTAGAGCGAACGACTGAAAATCGTTAGGTCACCGGATCGACGCCGGTCGGAGCCACCGCACAGAGAGGCGGACAGTGACGATAATTTTCGGACTACTGTCCGCTTTTTCTTATGGATACGCCGACTTCGTGGGGGCCTTAGCGGCCAAAAAAGTCAGAGCGATTACCGTCACCACAATCTCCTTTAGCTTTGGACTGTTGATTGCAATCGCCATGAGTTTTGTGGTTGGTGCCAATTTCTCCCAAGCCTCTATTACCTCAGGAATTTACGCAGGCCTCGCCTCCGGTATCGCCATCAGCTTCCTATACGCCGCTTTGGCGCTGGGGCCGATCTCAATCGTCAGTCCACTCACCGCGGTGATCAGCGCTCTGATTCCTGTGGTTTATGACCTGGCAACCGGCGCTCAACTTGGTCCTTTTGCGCTAGTTGCAATTGTTTTGGTGTTGGTTGCTGTGGTGTTGGTGGCCTTTGTTCCTGGTGCTGATTTTCGATTGCCGTCACTTAGAGCACTGCTTTATTCAGTCGGTGCAGGCATAGGTTTTGCCGGCATCTTCATCTTCTTGGATAGCTCACCGAGCGATAGCGGCTTGGCGACTTTGATTGTGATGAGGGTCATAGGTATTGGAATGATGTTGGTGGGTTTGACCTACGCCTTCTTCAAGTACCGCCCTGCGCAGTTTCTTGAAACCTCGATTTTTGAAAAGCCAGTGATCTGGCTGGTGCTGTTGGCAGGTTCGGGTGATGTGCTGGGAAACGTGGCATTTCTGATTGCCAACCGTGCCGGCGAGTTGGCCATCGCGGCGGTGCTCACATCGCTATATCCGGTGGGCACAATCTTGCTGGCGCGTATAGTGCTTAAGGAGCGAATTGCCAAAAGCCAGTCGCTCGGAATTGTTTTGGCGATTGGGGCATGTGTCCTAATCGCAATCGGTAAGCCCGCCTAAGTCAGGAACTAAATGTCACAAACCAAAAACCGCTGGGTCGCCCTGGTCTTTATTTCGATGGCCATCTCCCTGGTCATCATCGACGGCACCATCGTCAACACCATCTTCCCCGCGGTGATTGAAGACCTCAGCCTCTCCTCCACCGAGGTCCAGTGGGTACAGGAAAGCTATGTGTTGGTTTTCGCATCGCTCCTTCTGGTCTGGGGATCGCTCGCCGATCGCTACGGTCGCAAGTTACTACTTGTGGTTGGAATTGTGATTTTCGTTGCAGCCTCGGTCTGGGCTGGAAACACCCAGAGCGCTGAAGCGATGATTCTGGCTCGTGTGGTTCAGGGCATCGGTGGCGCCATGGTTTTGCCGACCACACTGTCCTTAGTGAACGCAAACTTCCAGGGCAAAGAGCGCGGTATCGCCTTCGCCATCTGGGGAGCCACCATCGGAGGAATGGTTGCGGTTGGACCGGTGCTTGGTGGCTGGCTGGCAACTGACTTCGACTGGCGCTGGGCATTTTTAATCAACCTGCCACTGGGCATAATCATCATCGCCGGCTTGATTTACTTCCTCGGAGAGTCAAAAGCGGAGCAGCGCCAGGGCGGAATCGACTGGGTCGGCGCTCTCATTTCCGTGGTGATGTTCTCCACCTTGGTATTTGGTCTAATCGAAGGTCGCGTCTACGGCTGGTGGGAGCAGACCCAGAACCAGTTCCAGCTCTTTGGATTTGTTTGGCCTTCGGATGCAATTTCCGTGATCCCGGTTTCCCTCGCGATTTCGCTATTGGCAACGGTGGTTTTTGTTCTTTGGGAGAAAAAGCGTGAGGCACAGCACAAGAACGTGCTGCTGGATCTAAACCTGTTCCGAATCGCGTCATTCAGAAACGGTTCGATTGCCGCGATGATCATCTCGATGGGTGAGTTTGGAATTCTGTTTGCGATTCCGCTTTGGTTGCAGAACGTGCTTGGGCTAAGCCCAATTAGCTCCGGTTTGGTTTTGCTCTGGCTCGCCGGTGGTGCTTTTGTGGCATCGGGTGTGGGTGGAGCGCTCTCTGGGAAACTGCCTCCACATCGCGCAGTGCAGCTCGGTGTGCTGCTTGAGCTTGTCGGTGTCGCTGGCGTCGGCCTCTTCGCGTCACCAGAAGCTGGTTGGGCCGGGGTGGCACCTTTCTTGTTCATCTACGGAATTGGTATTGGTCTGGCGACCGCACAGCTCACCGGCGTGATCATGGTGGATGTGCCGATGGAAAAGATTGGCCAGGGATCTGGTTCGCAGTCGACGGTTCGTCAAATTGGATCGGCGCTAGGTATTGCGGTTTTGGGTACGGTGCTTTTCACCGGCACCCAAGTTTCTTTCGAGGACAAGCTCGCGAATCTAAATGTCGAAACCAGCCAGAGCGTGGTCTTGGTTGATGCCGTGGTTGAGTCTGCGGGCGGGGCAATCCCACAGCTGAGCGAGGCACTGCAGGGGCAGCAGGTTCCCCAGGCAATTGCAGATGAAATTCAGCTTGCCGCCGGAAACGCATTTACTGATGGCGCCAAGTGGGCGGCCTTTGCAGCAGCAATCTTCTTACTGCTGGGCTTTGGCTCGACCTTCAACCTCTCGAGTCGAGTCAGGAAAGAGTAGTGTCAGCGAAGTGGCAGATCGCATCGTAGATGTATTTGCCTAAGCCTTCGCTGTAGCCCTCATAGGTCTCATTGAAGCCCGTGGGCAAAACAAAACTCATTGCCAAAGATTTGTAGCTCTCTTTGTTCGGAGTCCAAAACTGCAGGCAAAAGTCGTAGTGCTTCTTGACGCTCTGCTGCATCTCAACTGAGTTGTAGCTAAGGCCGTTTTTTAGGTGCTGCACCATCTCTAAAGTGATGGCGTCGAACTTGGCAGCAAACTCTTGGTTCTGCTCATTGCTGTAGTTGTTTTGGTAGTAACTGCCAGCTATGAAACTTTTGTCATTCATGATTTCTAGAGCGTAGCAAGCCAATAACCGATAGGTTGTTGACGTGCCAATCAAAGCCAAACTACTGGGGTATGTATTTCTGGGCGGGGTGCTCGGAACAATGCTGCGTTACCTGGTTTTTCTGGCTCTCGGCTCAATTGCGGCTGTGCCAACAACTGAGCTCATCGCGCTATTCGTAGTGAACCTAGCTGGCACATACTTTTTGGGGTTGACCGCTCGTCACCCGAGTTTCCAAACCGATTCCCGCAGAAGCTTCTGGGGAGTTGGCTTTGCGGGTTCCTTTACGACCATGTCTGCGCTAACGCTTTGGATGGATAGCCACAACATTGGTGTCGAGGTTTACGTCATGGTGGCGGCCGGCTTGATCCTGTATTGGGCTGGCTTCGAAGCCGGGCGCAAGAAAGCCAAGGCAGATAACTGATGGACTGGTTCGTAGTTCTTTTGCTAATCGGTTTGGCCGGTGGTGTTGGCTCGGTGATTCGTGCGCTGCTAAGCAAATTGGATGGCTGGCTACCGTTTGGATTGTTTCTCACAAATACCTTGGCAGCTTCACTAATAGCTTGGTTAGTTGCGGGCGGGGAGCTGCCTAGCAGCTACCTAGAGATTGCAAGTGTTGGGTTTGCCGGTGGCCTATCCACATTCTCCACCGCCATGAAGGCTGGTTTCGATTTCTACCACCGTGGACGCCTGTTGCAGGCGATTCTGACTACGCTGGGCAATGTTGCTTTGCCACTGGTCGGTGTAATGCTGGCAGCAGCCTTGCGCTAGCCCTGCTACAATCAACGGCAGAATTCATAGGTTTCTCTGGTCACCTGTAGGTTTCCGGATCACTAAGAGATTAAGGGGGCTCGCCATGGGGCGTGGCCGTCAAAAAGCGAAGAACACCAAGGTCGCTCGCGAGCTGAAGTACTACAGCCCAGCTACCGATTACTCCGCACTCGAGGCCGAACTCGGCCACAAGAACCAAGACGACAATCCTGACTATGAAGATAAGTGGGCAGACTTGTACGAAGACGACGAAGAAGAGCTGGTTGCTGACGACGAGCGCGAAGTAAAGCTGGACGAAGACTAATTACCAGGCAGTGGCCCCCACCACCAAACCCGAGACTATCTCAAGGTTGATTCTGGAGTCGGTGTAATCCTCGGTTAGCGCAAAGCTCTCGCCATCTTCCATGGCGATTCGATAGACCAAGCCGAATGACTCGATATACGAAATAGCCTCCGGCTTGGTCATGCCAACAATCTGACACGCAACCAACTTGGTCTCAACGTGTTTTTCAGAAAACTGATCCGGGGCGGTGTCCCGGTAGCAAAGGGCGTTTGGGATGCTCCTGGGCTCTGGGGTGGAAGTTGAAACTGATTGGCCAAACAGAAATGCCGAGAAGGTAGTCGCGATTCCCACCGCAATCGCCAAAAAGAGCTTTTTACTGGGCATATTTGCCGACAAGTCGGACCGCACCGCCGCGGACACCCTTGGCTTCTGAAATGTATCCCGGTAGCTCTGAGTCGCAAGGGGTTGATTCGATAACGCCAAGTTTCCAAGCTGGAATTCCAAGTTCGGCGATCAAGCCCTGAATCTCGTTTGCTGCGTCCTTGCGCACCACCACCGCAAAACCAAGACCTAGGTTCCAGGTGGATTCAAGATCGGTGAGCTGGTAACCACCCCAGTCTGCGAGAACTCTAAAGACCTGGTTTGGGCTCCAGGTGCTGCGATCAACATCAAGGGAAACTGTTTGCGGCAGAACTCTGGAGAGGTTTGCTGCGATGCCACCACCGGTGATGTGGCTCATGGTGGAAATCTGATCCGAGAATTGATCTAGAACCTTGTTAAGCACGCCGGTGTAAAGCCTTGTTGGTTCGAGCAATTCTTCGCCAAGGCCACGAGAGAACTCTGGAACGCTGTCGGTGTATTTCAGACCGCGGTCCGAAACAATCTTGCGAACTAGCGAGTAGCCGTTGGAGTGCAGACCGGAAGCCTCAAGACCGAGCACCACATCGCCAACCTGAACTCTTTCAGCCGAGAGCATCTTTGACTTTTCAACCACGCCGACCGCAGCACCTGCGACGTCGTATTCGTGCTCTCCCAATAGCCCTGGGTGCTCTGCGGTTTCGCCGCCGACTAACGCGACATCGACTTGTTTGCAGGCCTGGGCAATGCCGCGAACAATGTCCGCGATTCTGGTTGGTTCCAATTTGCCGGTGGCGATGTAATCGGTCATAAACAAACTGCGAGCGCCGACCACCACGATGTCATCGACCACCATGCCCACTAGGTCCTGGCCAATGGTGTCGTGCTTATCAATCGCCTGGGCGATGGCAACCTTGGTTCCAACGCCGTCGGTGGAGGTGGCAAGAATTGGGTGGTCGTAGTCCTTCAGAAACTTGGCATCGATCATTCCGGCAAAGCCACCAACTCCGCCCAACACAAGATTGTTGTGGGTCGCGCTGACGGCAGCCTTCATCAGCTCTACTGCCTTATCTCCGGCTTCGGTGTCCACTCCGGAAGCGGCATATGGGTTAGCCATTTGGATGCACGTGACCTTCCTCGCGGATGGATGCGACTCCGCGCTCCAGTAGGTTCTTGCCTAAGCGCTCGGCGGCTGGAAGTTCAATTGGATACTCACCCGTGAAGCAAGCGGTGCAGAGTTCACGCTCCTGCTGATTTGTGGAGGCAATCATTCCAGCCTTGGAGAGATAACCGAGCGAATCTGCTCCCAGTGACTTCCTGACGTCTTCAACGCCCAAACCAGATGCAATCAACTCTGCACGTGATGCGAAGTCAATGCCGTAGAAACAAGGCCAGGTAATTGGCGGGCTCGAGATGCGAACGTGAACCTCAGCCGCACCAGCTTCCTTGAGCATCTTCACGAGCGCTCGCTGGGTGTTGCCTCGGACGATTGAGTCATCGATCACGATCAAACGCTTGCCTGCGATTACCTCGCGCAATGGGTTGAGCTTGAGTCTTATGCCGAGTTGGCGAATGGTTTGGGATGGCTGAATAAAGGTTCTGCCGACATAAGCGTTTTTGACCAAGCCATGCCCAAAAGGAATTCCGGATGCTTCGGAATACCCAATAGCGGCTGGGGTTCCAGACTCTGGAGTTGGCATCACTAAGTCAGCCTCGACCGGATGCTCCTTGGCCAGGGTGCGACCCATCTCGACACGGGCCTCATAAACCACCCGACCGTTGATCGCGGTGTCTGGCCTCGCCAGGTAGACATACTCAAAGACACAACCGGCGCGCTTTTTGGGAGCAAAACTTGTCGAGCGAAGTCCGTTCTCATCAATTGCAATCAGTTCGCCCGGTTCGATCTCACGCACAAACGAAGCACCGACAATATCTAGCGCTGCCGATTCAGATGCCACTACCCAGCCACGCTCTAGACGACCCAGCACCAGTGGTCTAACGCCCTGTGGATCACGAGCTGCATAGAGAGTGTGCTCATCCATAAAGGTCAGACAGTAGGCACCCTTGATTTGTGGCAGTAGCTCCAGAGCCGTTGCCTCCAAAGAGGAATCGGGGTTTCCGGTCAAAAGCGCGGTTAGGACCGCGGTGTCAGTGGTATTGCCACCACGAAGTTCGGACTCGTGATCTGGGTAGCGCTTTTCCAATAAATCTAAAAGCTCTGCAGTGTTGGTGAGGTTGCCGTTGTGAGCTAAGGCGATGGTGCCGTAAGCGGTCTTGCCCAAGGTCGGTTGGGCATTGCGCCAGTGCGAAGCTCCGGTTGTCGAATACCTAGTGTGGCCAACGCCGATGTGACCCTGCAATGACTCGAGAGCTGCCTCGTTGAAAACTTGGGAAACCAAGCCCATGTCTTTGTAAACCAGGATCTTGTCACCTGTTGAAGTAGCAATGCCGGCTGATTCTTGACCGCGATGCTGCAGCGCATAAAGGCCGAAGTAGGTGAGCTTTGCTACCTCTTCGCCCGGAGCCCAGACTCCAAAAACACCGCACTGATCTTGGGGACCCTTCTCACCGGGAAGGATGTCGTGGTTTAGCAGGCCGTCGCCGCGGGTCACTCGCTAGCCCTTTCGGCCAGGGCGCGCTTGGTCTTTCTTGAGGTGACTAGATCAATTGCTAAAGCCAAAGCCAGTCCGATGCCAAAGCCCAATGAACCAAAAGACAAAATCAAAAGCCCGAGAATGTTTTCGTTAGATCTTTGATCCGTGGGGATTAGCAAATAAACAATGAAGGCCGCTATTGCGCCGATTACGGCTGCCGTGATGGCCCAGGGCAGAATCTTTGGTGCTCGGCGAATCTCTACCTCTTCGGGCAGGTTCTGCTTGGGCTTGGTCACAAGAGTATTAAACAAGATATTGCAGGTACATCTAACCCATTTAGCCAAATGCAGGGCTTGATTTATTTGAAGACTGACGCAATCTCGGCCGCTCTGGCACCAGAGAGCGAAATGCCGGCTGAGGCCGGAACATCCTCCAGGGCAATTTCACCTAGGGCGAGTTTGATGAAAAGCTCTGGGGTCACCTCCACCACGTTGGGAGGCGTGCCGCGGCGATGCTCCAGACCAGCAACACACTGCACAGCCCCAAAGGGTGGAACCCTTAGCTCAATAGTGCCTCCGGGGTGGCGGCTTTCAATCTCCTGAAGCAGATAGCGAACCGCGGTTGGTAGCTCTTCTGGCAGGTTGGCAAGGGCCGCTTCCCCAGCTTGTGTCGAGATCCGCTTTTTGCCCATAGCTAATTATCCACATGCTTGGGCGTAGGCTGGTCAGGTGCTTAGACGCCTATTAGTAATCTCCCGTCCCGTGCTCTGGGTAAACACCATTGGCACCACCGTGATGGGAATGTGGTTAGCCGGTTACCTCTGGGACTGGCGAGTTTTGCCAATTCTGATTTGGGTGACTTTGCCATTCAATTTGTTGATCTACGGGATCAACGACATCTTTGATCAGGAGACCGACAACATCAACGCCCGCAAGGGTGGCTATGAGGGTGCTCACATTTCCCCCAGCGAGGTGAAGCCAATTTGGTGGGGTGTAATTCTCACCAACGTTCCGTTCTTGGTGTACTTCGCTGTAACGCTGCCTTGGCAGGCAACCGCCTGGATGGTGGCTTACAGCTTGTTCTTCACCTTCTACTCGGCGCCGCCGCTTAGGTTCAAAGCTCGCCCATACCTCGACAGCTTCTCCAATACCGACTACGCCTTCCCGCTGGCATTTGTGCCATTGGCGCTAGGGCACGAGCCACTTTGGCTAGCCGTCTTTGGGCTAATGGCTTGGTCCATTGCCAAACATGCCTACGATGCAATTCAAGATATCCCGCAGGATTCCGACACGGGAATTCAAACCACCGCTGTTCATCTTGGGGTCAAAAAGACCCTGGTTTGGTCCGGTTTCTGGTGGGCGGTTTCAACCGTGCTGTTTGCTTTGGTAAACATTCCGGTGGCAATTGTGAACCTATTGATTGCCGGCTACCTCGTTCTCACGGTTTGGAGAGAGCCGACTCCAAAGCGCGCTCACGATGTTTATAAGTACTCAATCGCTTTTCCTTATGTTGCTGGTGCGGTGGCAGGTGTTCAACTCGTTACCGCAATTGTTTTCGGCTGGTACTAGTGGCAAAGATTGTTGTTCTCGGAGCTGGCCTGTCTGGACTAGCGAGTGCAGCATTACTGGCTCAAGCCGGGCATCAGGTAACAGTCCTTGAGAAGAACACCTGGCTGGGCGGCAAGTCCAGACGAATTGAGCTTGCAGGTCAGCGCATGGACACCGGTCCCGCTCTGGTCACATTCCCTGAGGTCTGGCAACAATTTCTAGAGACCTTTGATTCATTAGGAACCATCAAATCTAAAGATCACGCCAACTTGAGCTTCACCAAGCTCAAAGAA
This sequence comes from uncultured Aquiluna sp., assembly GCA_964653615.1. Taxonomy (GTDB): domain Bacteria; phylum Actinomycetota; class Actinomycetes; order Actinomycetales; family Microbacteriaceae; genus Aquiluna. The sequence continues at coordinate 7,884 of CAZZHB010000009.1, read as the reverse complement.
GTGGGTCGCTACTATCTCCGCAACCATGTCACAGATCTGCCGGTCAAACCCGAGCACCACTGGTTTAGGCCTTGGAGCGAATTCTCCAAAGAGCACGATGCGCTAACCCCGTCAATTTCCAAGTTGCTGACCTCGCACCCAATGGACCCAAGTGCGCTACCAGCACTTTCGAAGATGTTGAAGGTTTACGGCTTCAGACTCACCACCGCCAGCTACCTAAAGTCACTGAGCTACATGCCTCAGGCACTCAAAGAGGTGATCTCAATCCACACCCTCAACGCTGGCGTCTCACCAAATCGTTCGCTAGCGCTCTATGCATCAATGACTGCTGCCATGGCATCTCAGGGCATCTCGGTTCCGGTGGGTGGAGTCAATGAGATCGCGCTTGCGCTTAGTCGACTAGCGATTGCAGCCGGCGCCAAGATCGAACTCGGCACCGCCGTCACGAAGATCGCAAGCAGGTCGGTTGAGACCAAATCCGGCAGCTATGAGTTTGATCACCTGGTTAGCTCACTTGACCCAGGGGTTTTGAAGTCGTTGCAAACCGGAAAGCCAAATCATCTTGCCAAGCACCGCTCTTGCTCTGGGGTTGCGATCTATGCGGTCCTGAAGGAATCTCTTCCCGAGGACGTGGTTACCCACTCAGTGATCATGCCTGATGATGCAGAAAAACTGCATCAGAGCTTGGATGCTGCACTGCCTCCCGAGCAGACCATGACATTTGTGAATTACTACCGAGCCGGTGAGATCTACCCGAATACCAAGGACACGGTTGCGGTTTTGCTCACCGCACCAGCCGATGGTAAAAAGCATGACCTAAATAGCGAGTGGGTCAGAAACGAACTAGACCGGGTATCGCAAAAACTTGGGCTAAAGGTCGCAATCGATGAGCTGTTTGAAGAGTATGAGATTCTGAACCCCGACTACTTTGCCCAGTTTGGTGCCGCAGGTGGCGCGCTTTACGGAGCCACCTCACCGCTTTGGCAGTCTGGACCGTTCAACAATCCGCAGTACCACAACCCACTTCGTCCCAGACTTTGGCGAGTAGGCGCCTCCGTCCACCCCGGTGGCGGAATTCCAGCTGTGCTGGGGGGCACACTTATTGCATCGAAGGCGATGCTTAGAAAAATTGGGAAGCCCAAGAAATAACTAGCTGTTAGGAATAAACATGACCAAAATCCAAAAGCCTGCAAACACGTCCGTTGCAATCTCAGAGCTACTAGCAAACCGCTGGAGCCCAAGGGTCTATGACCCAACCCACGAGATGACAAAGGAGCAGGTGCTAAGACTTGCGGAGGCTGCCCGCTGGGCGGCATCCGGCAACAATGCCCAGCCTTGGCGCTTTGGTTTTACGCTTCGTGGAGAAAAGCTATTCGACAAGATTTCTACCGGCATGCTCTCTGGGTTCAATGCGGCATGGGCTCCAAATGCATCGCTTTATGTTTTGGCTTTTGCCGACAAGTTCCGCGCTGATGGCACCGAGATTGATCGCCATGCCGCCTACTTCAACAACGCCTTGGCCACCAGCCAGCTTGTGCTGGAGGCAGAGGCCATGGGGCTCAAGGCCCACTACATGGGCGGCGTCATGCACGACGAAATTCTCAAAGCTGTTGGCATTGAAGATGCTTGGCTAACCTGCGTTATCACCATTGGAGCACAGGGAGACATCTCGGGTGTCAGCGATGAACTCAAGCAACGTGAGTCAGCGACCCGAGAGCGCAAAGCCCTCTCAGATATCGTTGTCACCGAGCTCTAAATCAGGGCTCTAACGCTAGGCTCTAGACGACAAAACTAGAGATCGGTTAGACGAATTTCTGAATCAACCAGCACCAAGTTCAGTGCGGCATTCCAGCGACTTTGGACCGCCAGCGCAGCCAGCAACCTGGCAGATGGCCTACTAAGAACTGCCGCTCCGCTACTGGCAACAACGCTGACCAAAGATCCGTTTTGGATTTCCACAATTGCTGCCTTGAGCATGCTGCCCTGGCTGTTCTTTGCCATCCCAATTGGTGGGTTGGTTGATCGCATTAATCGCCGCAATATGCTCGCGGTGGCCAACACCTTGAGGCTCTCAGCGGTGATGATTATCGCCGTCACGGTTGGCCTTGATCTGATCACCCTGCCGATCCTGCTGGCTGCAATTTTTATCTTTGGTGTCGGTGAGGTCATCTACGACACCACGCTGCAGTCGATGATGCCCGAGGTGCTGACCAAGGATCAGCTCGACCGAGGTAATGCACGGTTGCAGATTGTGGGCATCACCCTCGCAGAATTCATTGGAGCGCCGATTAGCGGTTTGCTGTTTGCCGCCTCCATCGCACTGCCTTTCTACTTTGGTGCCGGTGGCATTCTGTTGGCAGTGTTCTTAGTGCTTTCAATACCAACCGCTTACTCAATCGCCCCGGTGAACCCAGAGCCAAAAGCCAAGACTGGTTTCTGGGAAGACGTGCGTTTTGGCATTCGCTACCTCTATGAGGACAAGACGTTGCTCAAGCTCGTTCTGCTCACCTCGTCTATCGGATTCTTCTTCGCCGCATCAAGCTCCACGATGGTGCTCTTTATGACTGAGACGCTAAAGACTCCGATCGCACTGTTTGGATTCTTGTTTGCCGCACCTGCGGTTGGTGCCCTAGTCGGTTCGGTTATCACCCCGAAGGTTTCGGCCCGTTTTGGAAGAACCACCACGATGGCCTGGTCGATTTTGATTTCGAGTCTGCTTGTTGTGATTCAAGGTTTCTCACCCAACTACTGGGTGCTTGCTGGATTGGTGACGATTGGTTCGATGGTCATTACCGGCTGGAACATCCTGCTGATGTCCAGCTACCACCAGATCATTCCAGGTGAGCTATTTGGTCGAATCCACGGCACCAGAAGAACTCTGGTTTGGGGCATGATGCCAATTGGTTCGCTGCTCGGTGGAGCGCTTGCCAGCATTGACCTAAGGCTTCCATTCATCGCAGGTGGGTTGGCTTGCTCAATACTCGCCATCTGGGGCTTTAGATTCATAATCAACCTGGAGAAGTCCTGGCTCAACAAGGAACCGGAAGAGGCAAACTAATGCGCTTTGTGATCTATGTGATTGACACCGAAACCAACAGCGGTGGCCCGAGTGAAATGGCAGCCATCGACGCTTTCAACGACCGCCTGCAATCTAACAACCACTGGATTACGGCAGCCGGAATTGGTGCTCCCCGAACCGCAAGGCTTATAGATAACCGCGCTGATGCTGGAGTTGTTGAACCTGGATCACTCTTCAACACCACAGAGTTTTACAGCGGATTCTGGCTGATTCAAGCAGACTCAGAAGAACAGGCCCTAGAGCTAGCATTAGCCGGCTCTAAGGCCTGTAACCGAAAGGTAGAGCTCAGGCCCTACCTAGGGCAGTGACCCCCTAAGGGACTAAACACTGCAGCTGGATGTTCGCACCATTTTTCTGCCAGCCGAGCACGCCGATATAGGTAGTGCTGTGATCTGTGAATGTGCAGCTTTCACCCATCACGAATGTTCCAACCGCTGGAGACCCAGTTGGTCCTGCTGGCCCTGCTACTCCCGGTGACCCGGTCGCTCCCGTTGCGCCAACTGAACCAGTCGAGCCAGTCAGTCCGAGCAGCCCTTGAAGACCTTGAGGTCCTGTCGCTCCAGTGGCTCCAGTCGCTCCGGTAGCGCCTACCGATCCGGCAGGGCCGGTTGCACCAGTGGCTCCCGTTGCTCCAGTTGCACCGGTGGCACCCACTGCGCTTGCAGATCCATCAGCACCGGCAGCGCCGGGTGCGCCCGTAGCGCCTGTTGCTCCGGCTGGGCCAACGGCACCGTCTATGCCGTTGTAGCCATCTACACCGTCAAGTCCCGTGAAACCTTGGGCACCGACAGGGCCTCTAAGTCCGTTTTTGCCGTCTAGTCCATCGGCACCGTTGATGCCATCGATTCCATCTAAACCGTCTATTCCGTCAGTACCGTCCAGCCCCGGTGACCCGGTGGCTCCGGTCAAACCTCTAGGGCCTGAGGCGGAAGCACTTACATCCCCCTCCTCCTCAGCGCTGGCGTTTCGATTGGCCTGAACTGTGGTCAGTGCCCAGAGGGCGATGATGATGGCGAGGATGGCGAGGATTGTCGAAAGCATGTTTCGCCATGAGGTATTGCGGGCTTGATTGCCGTTTCCGTTTGAAGTCATTTCTTCCCCTAACTTGCAGCGTTTCTGCTGAGGTGGGCTATGGTTTGAGATATCTGATCGCTCACCCAGCTACTCGAGCCTCATTTGATTTCATTTTCAGAAGCTCATCGAGGACTCTTGAGGTGAAGTTATCAATCGGCCATCGCCGTTGATTTACGGATACCTCTTCGCATTCTCAAGATTTCGTCAAAGGGGAAAAGTGGTATTCGAGGATCTTCCAAACGCATTACTCGTAGAGGATGATGCCGAGGACCGACTGCAAATTCGACTGCAGCTTGAGCTGATGGGCTTTGTGGTTTACGACAGCCCCTCCAGGCTTGAAGCTCAAGAGCTTTTTGGACAACGCGATTACAGCATCGTGCTGATTCACCTCGGACACTCTCCGCTTGAGAGCATGCAGCTTTGCCGATCGATCCGGGCAGAGTCCACCGTTCCAATCATCATGTTGACCCAGCGCGATGAGATTGTTGATGAGGAGATGGTGCTTTCAGCAGGTGCCGATGACTATGTCACCAAGCCAATTGTTGATCGGATTCTGACCTCACGCGTCACGCAACAGATAAAGCGCGGACAAACCCAAAGGGCACCGCGAGCCAACATTCTTACCTGGGGTCCCCTCGAGCTAGACCTCAGCCAACACAGCTTTACCGTTTCAGGCAAAGACGTGATGCTTACCAACTCTGAGTACCAATTCTTGCAATTGCTAATGGCAAACCCGCAGCGCATTTTCTCCAGAGAGCAAATTCTCGAGGCTATTGGGGCTTTCCGAGGACTGAAATCCGATCACCTGGTTGACTCTCATGCCTCCAGATTGCGAAAGAAGATTCGTGAGGCTGGCGGACCAGAACTAATCTCTGTGGTTCGCAGTGTTGGATTTAGACTGGCACCAGCACATTCTTAGCAATCACGAAGAGGTGACAAGGTGGCAGAGCAGAAATCAATCGCTGCAATCAGAAAAGTTCTAAAAACCGGCGCGATTGTTTTTGGGCTCAGTGCTCTTGCCCTCATCGCAGTGCCTGGAATCTTCAATCAACTTTTGAATCTTGATTCCACCCCAGCACTTGAGTGGGCAATGCGAATGATCGGCATAACCCTGGTTGCACTTTCCGGAAACATGTATTCGGTCGCACGTTTTGGAACTGAAAAAGCAGTCGCATTCTCGGGCCGCCTGATGTTGGTTAGCGCTGCCGGTTTGGGATTTATCACCTTACTCATCCCAACCAATCACAACTGGTTCACTATCGCCTACGCCCTGGTTGGTTTTGGTTTCAGTGCCGCGTATGCAGTTGCGCTGAGCAGAAAGTAATCATGAGTCAGAAACCACAGCGCGCAATAAAGCGCGCGGTAGCGCAGGGTCGTGATGATTACAGCCTGCACGATCAAGAGTGGCAAAAGATTGGTTTGGCTGCTCCGGCCCGGCGAGCTTTGGTCGATGCCAAGCTTTACAAAGTTTCAGACCTGAGAAAAGTCACTCTGCAAGAACTTTCTTCCCTGCACGGTATGGGCAAATCGGCAATAGCTCGAATCAAGGTGATTATGGAAGCAAAGAAGATTAGCTTCCGAAGCTAGCGCTTACTTTTTGCGTTAATCCAAACCAGGCTTCCGATTCCAGCCACAAGGACAATCACGGGAGCCACGAAGTTCATTAGTGAGTACCACTCCTGCTGACTATTGACGATTACGAAGATAAAGCCAAGCAGGCTCATCACGATCATCGCCCAAGCAACACCTTTGGAAGTTCCGGCATCAATGCGATTTAGGTCCTCCCTGCTGGTCGCGGTCAACTTGCCGCAAGCTGGGCAGTTGTAATCAGACTGGTGGATTGCTGCATTGCAGTGTGGGCAGTTCATAGCCTTAGCTTAGGACTAACTCTTCAGAGATAACGCGAAGGTGATCCTGCGAGATTTGGTGGCCACCGGGGTGCCTCAACCAGGTGACATTCGCACCAAAACCTCCAAGAATTTCAACCCAACGTGAACTCACATCGACCGGCGCGTAAGAGTCATAGTCGCCATTTGCCAACCAGATTCGCTTACCACTTAGGTCAACTGGAGCAACTTCAGCAAAGGGCATGGTCGATCCGAAAAGCGCAGCGCCAACCAAAAGCTCTGGCCGACGGACCATCAGCGCTGCTGCGGTATTTGCACCATTACTAAAGCCGGTTGCGAAGACGTTACTCAAATCGAATTCATATTCTTTGGCTGCTACTTCAATGAATTCTGCAAGCTCAACAACAGCCTGTTCGATTGACTGCTCGTTGAAAGTGCCGTCTGGATAGCGTTCGAAGTATCGGTTCATGCCAGCCTCGAGATGCATGCCGCGAGGCGATAGCACCGAAGCAGCGGGGTCTAGTGCTTTTGCTAGCGGCAAGATGTTGTGCTCGTCTGCCCCGGTTCCGTGCAGAACCAAAATGGTCCTATCCGAGGTGCCCTCAATAAAGACGTGCGGACGGGTTAGATCACTGTTCGCCATTATTCGACACTTATCTTTGGCAGTGAGTTTTCAATTTGTGCTCGACTGGGCTCTAACCAAGGTGGCAGTTTCAGCTTGCGGCCAAGCTCCAAAAGCGGCTCATCGGTGGCGAACCCAGGTTCGTCTGTCGCAATCTCAAAGAGCACGCCACCTGGCTCGCGGAAGTAAATGCTCTTGAAGTACTGACGATCCATGATCTCGGTAACGCCAACTCCCTGCTCACGCAATTCCTGCTGCCACAGCTGCATGGTTGCTAAATCCGGTGCGCTAAAGGCCACGTGGTGCACGGTGCCACCCGCCTGTAGGCCTCGCTCTGAGACTCCACCAACCACCTCGACCTGAGCACCTGAAGCACCCGCTCCCATGGTGAAACTCGCACGCGATGAATCCTCAGTTGAATAGTTCATGCCGAGCAGGTCTTGAAGCATGAATGCGGTTGGCTCTATGGCCGACTCAGAAAGCTCGACAGCATGCAAGCCACGAACAGCATGTTCGGCCGGAATCTGACCGACCCCGTCCCAGCCGCTGCGGCCATCACCCTCGGTGCCAACCAGCTGAAGGCGCATGCCGTCATAGTCACGAAGTTCAATGAGATCACTGCCGCTGGCATCTTTGGTTAGCGTTGCTTCCACATCCAAATCGCCGAGATGTTGAACCCAGAACCCCAATGATTCCGCTGGCACAGAGAATGCGGTGGCGCTGGTCATTCCAGCACCATCGCGCCCTTTGGAAACTCCAGGCCATGGGAAAAAGGTCAGGATCGAAGATGGCGAACCCTGTTCGTCTCCGTAGTAGAGGTGCCAGACATTAGGTGCATCAAAGTTCACCGTCTGCTTCACTAAACGAAGCCCAAGGACTTTGGTATAGAAGTCGACGTTGCGCTGTGGATCACTTGCGATTGCTGTCACGTGGTGAATGCCGTGGGGGTTGACGGTCATCGTTCTCCTGTTCCAAAAGAAGTTTGTAGATGGACCTACTCTTCGTAGCCGTTCTGAGGATTGTTGCCTTAGTTTCAACTCTCGCAGCGGACCAAAAGATTCCTTTGGTTTATGCACCGGCTTCTTTAATCGGATCGGTAGGTAAAAAACCACAAGAATACTTTGCGGGTAATCGCTAGCATGTTGAAATGGCAGTAACCTACGAGACCGAAGTCATCGGTGAGGGAAACCACGCATCGCTACTAATCCCAGATTGGGTTCTGAAAGAGCTAAACACCAACAAGCGAGCACCGCTAAAGGTCA
>CAZZHB010000008.1:0-19510 GCA_964653615.1 uncultured Aquiluna sp. | reverse complement strand
GACGAGCGCGGATCTTGCCGCGGTCTGAAACGAACTTGCGGAGGGTAGCGACGTCCTTGTAGTCGATAACCTCGATTTTGATGGTCTTGGCCGGGGCAAGTTTCGCGAACTTTGAGTTCATGCGAGCCTTGCGGCGGTCAGCTCCTTTTCCTGCCATTTGATTTCTCCTTGAAATTCTTTAGAACGGTGCTTCGTCAACTGCTGGGTCCGCTGGGTTGGCCCAAGCTGCGGCGCCAGATGCTGGTGCCTTGGTCTCGCCCCATGGGGACTCGACAGCTGGAGCGCCACCTTCGCGAGCGCGGCGAGTGATGGATGCGGTTGCATAGCGCAGAGATGGACCGATTTCATCGATCTCAAGCTCGAGCGATGCACGAGCCTCTCCCTGAGCGCTCTGGTAAGCAGAAGGTGCCTTTAGGCGACCGGTAACCACAACACGGGTTCCCTTGGTTAGGGACTGTGCGATGTTTTCTGCTGCCTCACGCCAAGCGGTGCAACGAACCCAAACAGTTTCGCCGTCAACCCATTCGTTGGTTGAGCGGTTGAGGGTGCGGGGAGTCGAGCCAACGCGGACAGATACAACTGCCACGCCGCCCTGGGTGTAGCGAAGCTCCGGGTCGTCGGCAAGATTGCCAACGATGGTAACGCTAACCTCGCCCGCCATTAGTTGCTCCTAGGACCCGATGGACGCTTGCCGCCTGGGCGACCGCCACGAGGAGCGCGAGCTGGCTTGTCTTCCGGCACGAACTCAATTGGGTTGATGCTGAAAATCGCATCTTCTAGGCGCAGCACCTTGGTGCGAAGCACGGACTCAGAAAGTCTTAGCTGGCGGTCAAACTCGCTGACTGCTGCTGGGCTCGAGGTTACGTTGACAACAACGTAGATGCCCTCGGAGCGCTTCTGAATTTGGTATGTCATTCGACGACGTCCCCAAATGTCAACCTTGTCCACGGTGCCACCATTGTTGGTAACAGCCAGTAGGAACTTGTCGATAGTTGAGGTTACTGTGCGGTCGTCAAGCTGAGGGTCCAAAATGACCATCACCTCGTAGTTATGCATAGTTCACCCACCTCCTTCGGTCTAGAGCGGCCATGGTCTTTCCATGGCAGGAGGGTATTTGCATGTGTGCTCCTAAGAGCAACCTTCAAAGCCTACCTTTGTTGCCACCAGGTAAGCAAGCGTTTTTTGGCTTCTTCATAGCCGATTTCACCCTCGTCGAGGCGGATTTCCAAAAGGAATGAGTAGGCCTCGCCAACCTCGCGGCCGGGCTTGATTTCCAAAATCTCCATGATTTGAGCGCCATCGAGCTCCGGACGCATGGAATTGAGCTCCTCTTGCTCCCGCAAGAGAGCAATTCGCTGCTCCAGATCGTCATAGGCGTGCGAGAGTCGATCGGCCTTGCGCTGGTTGCGCGTGGTGACATCGGCGCGAGTTAGCGCGTGGAGTCTCAGAAGCTGTTCATCAGCGTCACGAACATAGCGGCGCACCGCACTGTCGCTCCACTGCTGGTCTGAGTAGCCAAAGAAACGAAGGTGAAGCTCGATGAGCTTCGAGACCGCCTTGATGGTGTCGTTGTCAAAGCGCAGCTCGGTCAGGCGCTTCTTGGCTAGTTTCGCCCCAACCACATCGTGGTGGTGGAAGGAAACCGCCCCACCAGTCTCAAGCTTTCTGGTTGCGGGCTTGCCAATATCGTGCAGCAGCGCGGCCAAGCGAAGAACTAGATCCTTCTCTAGGCCGTAATCCTTCTCGTAATCGATGGCTTGCAAAACCACGGTCAAAGTGTGCTGATAGACATCCTTGTGGTGGTGGTGCTCATCCAGCTCTAGGCGCAGAGCCGGTAGCTCTGGCAGCACGTGAGTTGCGATGCCACTATCAACCAATGCCTCTAGGCCAGGCTTTGGGTCGTTGGAGAGCAGCAGTTTCACAAGCTCGTCTCGAACGCGCTCAGCGGAGATGATTTCGATGCGCTCCCGCATCTGAACCATGGCCTCGAAGGTTTCTGGCTCAATCTCGAAACCAAGCTGTGAGGCAAAGCGCGCCGCCCGCATCATGCGAAGTGGGTCATCCGAGAAGGAAATCTCCGGCTTTGAGGGCGTGCGAAGGGTGATGCCAAGCAGGTCCTTGAGTCCCTGGTGAGGATCGACAAAGGTTCTGGAGGGCAGCCTCAGCGCCATCGCATTCACCGTGAAATCGCGACGAATAAGGTCGTCTTCCAGGTTGTCTCCAAAAGCCACGGTTGGCTTTCTGGACTCTGGGTCATAGGAGTCAGCGCGGTAGGTAGTGATTTCTACCTGCTCACCTTCAATCTGCGCTGCAATGGTGCCAAACTCGCGGCCGATGTCCCAGGTGGCTGAGGCAATTGGCTTTATCAGCTTCAGAATTTGATCCGGATTTGCATTGGTCGTGAAGTCAAGATCCGGAGCCACTCGGCCCAGAATGGCATCCCGAACCGGGCCTCCCACCAGCGCAAGTTCGAAACCAGCCTCGTCAAAGAGTGCGCCAAGTCGATCCAGCAGTGGGTTTTGGGTGTTCTGCTGGAGGTTTATAAGTGCTTGGGCAACGGGTTGCATCGCCACTAGCTTGCCATAGCCTGCAAGTAGAGTTGGGGCATGAAAATCATCCGGCCCTTCACCGTTTCTGAGGTGTCTGCTGGCGGCCTGGTGATTTCGGAGTCGAATCCCTCGCTGATTGCCTTGATTTCTCACAAGAACCGCGGTGGCGGGCTGGACTGGGTAATCCCCAAGGGTCACGTTGAGCTGGGCGAGAATTACCTCCAAACCGCAGTCCGTGAGATTCGCGAGGAGACCGGAATCGAGGCCAAGATTCTGGAAAAGATTGGCGAGATTAGCTACAGCTTCAAAATTGGCCCGAAGCGAATCAAGAAGACCGTTCACCACTACCTGCTTCAGCAAATCGGAGGCTCGCTAAACGCCTTCAATGACCCAACCGGCGAAGTGGTAGACGCTCAGTGGGTTGAACTTGACAGACTTGAGGAATTGCTCGCTCATGAGAACGAGCGCAAAATTGCCCAGCGAGCCTTGGAGATCCTGAATTGAAGCGACTGATTGCGCTGTTGCTGGCCGCAGTATCGCTGCTAGCCGGTCCGGCGGCACTGGCCTCCGAGGTTTACATCGTGCCGGGCAGCGAGATAAACCTGGTCGCCAGAGACGGACGCATCCCGATCACCATCCAAAACGACAGCTCGGAATCAGCAACCATCATCGTCCACGGAAAAGCTTCGTCATTTCGGCTCGAGGTCCTAACCGATCCCGAACTAACAATTCCAGCCGGCAGCAGTGTGGTTGCGGAGTTGGGCGTAAAAGCTGTGGCGAACGGTCCGGTTGAACTTGAAATCTGGCTCGAGGAAAACGGCGTTGAGGTTGGAAAGCGCGAAGTTATTCAGGTAAATGTGAATTACGACGTTGAGCTGTTCTTGTTGGTCAGTTTCGCCTTTGCGATGTTCGCCCTGATTTTGATCGGTAGCTATCGAACCGTGCGCAAGCTGCGTCGGAGACGAAATGGCTGAGCGGTCAGTAGCTAGAAGCTCAGTAATCATGGCTTCCGGCACCATAGTGTCGCGAATTCTGGGGTTTGCTAGAGCAGTTTTGATTGCGGGAGCAATCGGTGTCACCACAGACGCCGCCGACGCTTTTGGCGTTGCCAACCAATTGCCCAACAACGTCTACGCCATCATCGTTGGTGGCGTGCTGAATGCGGTTTTGGTGCCGCAATTGGTTAGAGCCCGCAGCCAAGCCGATGGCGGCAAGGGCTACGTCGATCGATTTGTAACCCTGGCAATCACCGTGTTCTTTGCGGTTACCGTGATTTTCACCATGGCCGCGCCGCTGCTGGTGCAGCTCTACACCTCGGGTTGGGATCAGGATCAGCTGGCGCTGGCAACGGCCTTTGCCTACTGGTGCCTGCCACAGTTGTTCTTTTATGGGCTCTACTCGATTCTGGGTGAGGTGCTGAACTCCAGAAGCGAGTTTGGGCCGTTCATGTGGGCACCGGTGCTGAACAATGTGGTCTCGATTGCCGGGTTGGTGGCATTTATTTTGATTTTTGGCGCGGATCCAAGTGGTGAAAGGGCAGTGAGTCTCTGGGAAGCAGACCGAATCGCTCTGTTGGCCGGTAGTGCCACCCTGGGTGTAGCCGCGCAGGCACTGATCCTGTTTGTCAGCTGGAAGAAAATCGGACTTGCGCTCAATCTGAACTTCAAATTCCGAGGGTTTGGGCTTCGTCCTGCTCTCAAGGCAGCCTCTTGGTCACTCGCCATGGTCCTGGTCACGCAAATTGGTGGTTTGGTTCAGACCGCCGTAGCCTCAACCGCAGTGGCTGGCCGCGACTCTGGGCTTGCGGTGGCATCGGTAGCAGCCGCAGCCATCGCTTGGTTGATCTTTATGCTCCCGCACTCGGTGGTGACGGTGTCGATTGCCACCGCCTACTTCACGAGAATGTCGCAGCACGCCGCCAACAACAAGCTCGATGAGTTTGTGAAGGACCTAACCACGGGGCTGCGGGTCATCGCTCTGGTGAGTGTGATATCGACCGCAACCTTGATGATGCTTGCGTACTCGATTGCCCGCGTGTTTGTTGGCGAGTATCCGGCAACCCTGGCTCTGGGCAATGTCATCGTCGCTCTCATGGTTGGTTTGGTGCCATTTAGCGTGGTTTATATGATTCAGCGCGCCTTCTTTGCGCTTGAAGACACCAAATCGCCTTTTGTTTTCACCAGCATTCAGGTGGCCATCCACATCGCCGGATCCTTGACGCTTGGGGCAACGGTCGAAAAGCAGTGGTTGGTGGTGTCGATTTCGATCCTGACCGCCTGCTCAATCGTGGTGCAGGGGTTGATTGGTTACCTGATGCTGAGAAGGCGGATTGGCGCGATGGGTGAAGGATCATTCGCAAAGTCACTGCTTGGCTTTGTGTTGGCCGCAATTCCTGCCGCAGGCGTGGGATATTCTTTGATGGTTTGGCTAGGTGGCATTTCGGCCGGCAGTTTCACGCTAAACAGTGTGCTGACTGCGGTTGCCACGAGCGCACTGGTTGGCGGTGCGATGGTGGTTTGCTACCTTGCTACATTGTGGATATTCCGAGTTCCGGAATTACGCGAACTGCAACGGCAGTTGAAGAATAGGTTTAGTAGAGGTTAATCCCGTCATTTAGCGGGTAGATTGGTATAGATAGACAACTATCTATCTAAGAGGAAATAGAGACGAAATGCGCGATGTAATCATCATTGGTTCAGGTCCTGCCGGCTACACGGCTGCCATCTATGCGGCGCGAGCCCAGTTGAACCCACTTGTGATCGCATCCAGCGTTGAGCCAGGTGGCGAATTGATGAAGACTACCGAGGTGGAGAACTACCCTGGTTTCCCAGAGGGCCTAATGGGTCCGGACCTGATGGCTAACTTCCAGGCCCAGGCCGAGCGTTTCGGCGCTGAGATTTTGTTTGACGATGTGGTTGAAGTTGACCTAAAGGGCGATGTCAAGATCGTAAAGACCGGCATGGGCGAGACCTATGAGGCTAAGACCGTGATCATCTCCACCGGAGCTGCCTACCGCGAGCTGGGTCTGCCGAATGAGAAGGCGCTCTCTGGACACGGTGTGTCTTGGTGTGCGACCTGCGATGGCTTCTTCTTCCGGGAGAAGACCATTGCCGTAGTTGGTGGCGGCGACTCCGCGATGGAAGAGGCTAACTTCCTGACCAAGTTTGCATCCAAGGTTTATGTGATTCACCGTCGCGAGACTCTAAAGGCCTCCAAGATCATGCAGCAGCGTGCCTTTGACAACCCAAAGATTGAGTTCATCTGGAACTCGGCTGTTGCCGAGCTAAAGGGCGAGGGCAACCTAGAGGGTGTAGTGCTGGAAGACACCCGCAATGGTGAGCGCACCGAACTGGCTCTGGATGGCCTGTTTATCGCAATTGGAAATGACCCGAGGGTTTCTTTGGTTGAAACCCAAGTAGAGCTAACTGAAGACCGTTTCATCAAGGTCGAAGGTCGCAGCTCAAAGACCTCACTTCCGGGAGTCTTTGCAGCAGGTGACGTCATCGACCCAACTTACCGACAGGCGATTACCGCTGCCGGATCGGGATGTGTGGCGGCCCTAGATGCTGAGCACTACCTAGCAAGTCACTAAGGAGTTTCACGTGAAACCAATCGATACCACCGTCGCTAACTTTGAGCAGGATGTTCTCAAGGCAGACCTACCTGTAATTGTTGACTTTTGGGCAGAGTGGTGCGGACCGTGTCGCATGATTGGCCCAGTTCTAGAGGAAATGGCTGCCGAGTATCACGACAAGATCAAGGTCGTGAAGGTAAACGTTGACGAAGAGGGCCAGTTGGCCATGGACTACAAGGTGACCGGCATTCCACTGTTGGGAATCTTCCACAATGGTGAACTCGTCAAGCAATTGGTTGGTGCCAGACCGAAGGCAGCTCTGGTTTCCGAGCTAAGCGAATACCTGGCCTAAGCCTGTAACTTTCTAGCCCTGACAGGGCTATCGAAGTAAGCTATTCCCTAAAACCCAGGGAGCAGCAATTGTCCGAAACGCGCACAGGAAGTGTCACTAATTTTGACGCCTGGAAGCATGCGTACGCGGCGCGAGCGGCAAACCTCTCTGTTTCAGAGGTTAGAGCCCTATTTTCTGTGGTTTCCAGGCCCGAGGTTGTCTCGCTAGCCGGTGGAATGCCGGATGTTTCTGCCCTTGATGGCGAACTGATCGAGCAGGCCTTCCGCTCGCTAATGTCGAACCGTCGCAATTACGCCCTGCAATACGGCGGTGGCCAAGGTGACCTCAGGCTCCGCGAGCAAATCCAGGAAATTATGGCCCTGGATGGCGTTCAGGGCTCAGTTGACGACATCATGATCACAACTGGCTCCCAGCATGCTCTCGAGTTACTCGCAGACTTGTTCCTAGATGCCGGTGATGTTGTGCTGGTTGAAGCACATAGCTACGTGGGTGCGGTGGGTATTTTCCGCCACAAAGAAGCCCACATCGAGCACGTTTTCACCGATGACGACGGTATTTCTCCCGAAGCACTTGCAGAGGCGGCGGATCGCCTAATTGAGCAGGGTCGCAAGGTCAAGTTGCTTTACCTGGTGCCCAACTTTGCCAACCCATCGGGTGTGACCCTAACCGCGGAGCGCAGGGCTCAGGTGTTGCAGGTTTGTCGCGAGCGCGGAATCTTGATCATTGAGGACAATCCGTACGGTCTTTTGTACTTTGACCAAAAACCACCGGCAGCAATGCGATCACTGGACGCCGAAGGTGTGGTTTACCTGGGTAGCTTCTCCAAAATTCTCTCCCCCGGACTAAGAGTCGGTTATGTTCTAGCGCCGCCAGCCATTCGCGAGAAGCTGGTTTTGGCCAACGAATCCGCAATTCTCTCGCCGGCAACCTTTGCGCAGATGATGGTGAGCGAGTATCTGTCACTGACTGACTGGCAGGGGCAGATCGACACCTACCGAAAGCTCTACGCCTCCAAGCGTGACGCTGCGCTTGAAGCATTGGCGCAGTATCTACCCAGGGTAAAGACCACTCATCCACAAGGTGGGTTCTTCCTCTGGCTAACGCTTCCGGAGGGCCTAAACAGCAAGGAAATGCTGCCATTGGCCGTTAACGAGCTAGTTGCTTATACCCCTGGAACTGCCTTCTATGGCGATGGTCGAGGGGCTAACAACATCCGCGTCTGCTTCAGTCACCCAACCGCTGAAAACGTCAAGGTAGGCATCAAGCGCCTGTCAAACGTTGTGAACTTGCAGTTGGACCTGTTGGATACCTTCGGAGCTAAGGACTAGGCATGCAGCCCACCATTTTGGTTCTAGCCGGTGGGATATCCCATGAGCGCGATATTTCTTTGAAGTCCGGACGCCGAGTAGCCGATGCCCTGACGAAAGCTGGTGCTGAGGTCGATTTCCGAGAGCCAGACTCCGAACTATTTGGCCACCTGCTAGCCACCAGGCCTGATGTGGTTTGGTCCACACTCCACGGCTCTGTTGGTGAAGATGGCTCAATTCAAGACCTGTTGCGGCTAGCCAGAATCCCATTTGTGGGTTCTGATGCCGATGGGGCAAGACTGGCTTGGAACAAGCCGGCTGCCAAAATCATTCTCAAGCGCCACGGTGTGCAGACTCCAGATTCCATCACGCTGCCTAAATCCACCTTCCGAGAGCTCAATGCTGAAGCGGTTTTGGCCCTAGTTGCCACCGAGATGAGCTTCCCGCTGATTGTGAAGCCCGCAAAGAGCGGATCAGCCCAGGGTGTGAGCAAGGTAACCAACGCTCAGGCGTTTGCCAAAGCCATGGTTGATGCCTTCGTTTACTGCGACCAGGTTTTGATCGAGAAGTTCATTGAGGGCACCGAGCTGGCGATTTCTGTGGTGGATCTTGGGTTTGGACCAAGAGCTTTGCCAGCGGTTGAGATTGAACCAAACAGCGGAGCGTTTGGTTACCAAGAGCGATATGTTCCGGGTGAAACCAACTACTACGTGCCGGCCAGACTTCGACCTGCCGAACTGGAACGAGCTGCCGAGGTGGCGCTTTTGGCACACAATGCGCATCGCCTAAGACACCTCAGCAGAATTGACATAATTGTTGATCGAGAAGGAACCCCTTGGTTCCTAGAGGCCAATGTAACCCCCGGAATGACTGAGACTTCGCTGTTTCCACAGGCGGTTTTGGCAGATGGTGAGTCTTTACCTGACGCCTATCTCTCGATAGCGCTAGCAGCCCTTAGGTCTTAGTTTTTACCCAAGATGCGATCTGCGATTCGACGCAGGTCAGCAACGTTTCCGAACTCAATTATGAGCTGACCCTTCTTGCGGCCTAACTGAATCTTGACGACGGTGTCCAGGGCGGTGCCCATGTCTTCCGCCATCTCCTTGAGCATGTCGGTCTTCCCACCCGGGGTGATCTTGGCACGCTTTGGTTTCACCTTGACGTTGGAAACCAGCTCTTCAAGAGAGCGAACCGAAAGTCCCTCACGCACCGACTTCTCTGCGAAGGCAGTCATGGTGACCTCGTCAGGAGCTCCAAGTAGCGCTCTGGCGTGGCCGGCAGACAGCACACCGGCTGCGACCTTGGACTGAACGTTCAGTGGCAGCTTCAAAAGGCGCAGGGTGTTGGTGATCTGAGGTCTCGAGCGACCAAGCTTGTCGGCCAACTGGTCCTGAGTCGATCCAAAGTCCTCTAGCAGCTGTTTGTAGGCGGATGCTTCTTCCAGTGGGTTTAGGTTGGAGCGGTGTAGGTTCTCCAAAAGTGCATCCCTGAGCATGTTCTCGTCTGCGGTTTCGCGAACGATTGCAGGAATCTTCTTAAGCCCCGCCTCTTTGGAGGCGCGCAAACGACGCTCACCCATGATTAGCTCATAGCCCGCGCCCTTCGAGCGGACCACGATTGGCTGCAAAACACCAAACTCCTTGATGGAGTGCACCAACTCGGCAAATGCCTCAGGTTCGAAAACCGAACGAGGCTGCTGAGGGTTTGGGACGATCTCGTTCGGATCAAGCTCCACAAAACGTGCGCCTGGAACCTCAATCAGCGGGATAGCCGAGGTGTTGGTGAAGAAGACATCAACCGCATCGCGATCACCACCGGGAATCAGTGAGCCGATGCCTCTGCCGAGACCACCCTTACGCTCTGGACGCTTTTCTTCACTCATTTGATTACTCCTCGCTGAGCTAATTCAATGGCAGCTTCCTGATAGGCCAGGGAGCCCGAATTCTTAGGGTCGTAACTGATTGCCGTCTGCCCAAAGCTCGGAGCCTCAGAGAGCCTCACAGAGCGTGGAATGGTGGCATTCAGGGTTTGGCTAGGGAAATACTTGCGTACTTCTGCCGCTACATCGGTGGAAAGGTTGGTTCGATTGTCAAACATAGTGAGCAAAATGCCGCCCACGATCAAATCGGGGTTCAGGTTGGCTCTAATTCGCTCGATATTTGCCATCAGCTGGGTCACGCCCTCTAGCGCGTAGTACTCGCACTGGATGGGAACCAGTACCTCACCAGCGGCAACTAAAGCGTTCACGGTCAAAAGCCCCAGCGACGGCGGTGAATCGATAAAGACGAAGTGAATCGGGTGTTCAAAGCTACCCAAGAATTCGTTAAGGCTGTCCAGCAGTACCCGCTCGCGATTAGGCACGGAAACCATGTCAATTTCTGCACCGGCCAGGTTGATGGTTGCTGGGAGGCAGTAGAGATTGTGGTGCTCGGGACTTTGCTTGACTGCCTCGAGCATTGGCACACCCTGAACCAAAACCTCATAGCTGCCGACCACCGAGTTGTGGTGCTCTACTCCTAGGGCGGTTGAAGCATTTCCCTGCGGGTCAAGATCAATGACCAAAACACCCATTCCCTTGCGGGCTAGAGCTGCGGCCAGGTTCACCGCCGAGGTGGTTTTACCGACACCACCCTTTTGGTTTGAAATGGTGATAACCCTGGTCTTGCTAGGTGGGGTGAGGGTTACTTCAGCTACTCGACGTGCACGCTCGTTGTTGAGCGTCATCTCCCTAAGTAAAGGGGTATTTGGGATGTTTTCCATGTTTGCTACTTCGATGTTTCACGTGAAACATGGTCGATATCAGCGTTATCCAAACCCTGCCAACCGGTTGGCTCAGGAGAAGTCTCCTTGCGGTCGTTTGGGTAGCCCAAACCCTCGCGGACGGTTGGTTGCGTCTGGGCTGTGGTCTCTGCAGGTTGATCTAACATTTGTCTCCAATCATTGCAGAATAATTCGAACCACGGTCGCGGTCTCTGGTGCTTTACCTTGTCCCAAGGTCAGGATCTCTGGTTCGCCAAAACCTAAGCGCTGAAGTCTGGGCTTAGCCTCGGCAATTTCCTCCGGAGCCCTTGAGCCCTTGAGGGCAAGAACAGTCTTCAGGTTTGACCCCCTGGTCAGTGGGGTCAATAACTTGAGTAACTTGTCCAGGGCGGCTACCGCTCTTGCGGTGACAATGTCGAAGTCAGTGCGCGATACTTCCTCTGCGCGAGCGCGAATCACATCGACATTCTTTATGCCCAAGTCGGCCACCACGGACGAAAGCCAGTTGGCTCTACGTTCCATTGGTTCAATAAGTGTGAAGTGTGCATTGGGTTGCGCTATAGCCATAGGAATGCCGGGTAGGCCTGCGCCTGAGCCAACATCCGCAACCAAGGTGTGGTCTGGCACCAATTCAGACAGCAGTGCGCTGTTGATGACGTGACGGGACCAGATTCTTGGTAGCTCGCGGGGACCAAGTAGGCCAAAGGTCTCAGAGTCTTGAGCCAGGCGAGCGGTGTAAGCACGAGCTAGCTCGATGCCGGTACCGAAGATCTCAGCCGCAGCGTCAGGCTCTTGCTCAAACTCGAGTTCGTCGGCCATCTAGCTCCTCCAATGTTTCACGTGAAACATTAGGGCTTGGATACGACGATGTGGCGATCCTTGCCCTGACCTTCGGATTCAGACACAAAGCCAGCTTCGCTGACCATGTCGTGAACCAACTTACGGTCGTAAGAACTCATTGGCTTGAGGTGCTGAGGCTTTTCAGTTTCCTCTAGCTTGGCGATGGTGCGCTCAACCAAGGCCTGAAGCTGCTTGGTCTTAGCCTCGCGTGAACCGCCAATGTCCAAGATCAAACGGCTCATCGAACCGGTCTTGGCTTGAACGGCTAACCGGGTGATTTCCTGCAGCGCCTCAACGGTGGTTGGGTCTGAGATTTTGCCTAGGTTTGACTCGCCCTCGCTGGTCACGGAAATGTAGACCCGGTCCTGACGAAACTCAATTTCTAGGTCACCGTCTAGATCCGCGGTGTCCAGGAACTCCTCGATGAAGTCTGCGGCGATTTCGCCTTCTTGCTCAAGCTCTTGTTCTCTGCTCATTATTTCTTCTTCTTCTTTGCACGATTCTTGCCAACCGGCTGTTGACGCTGCGTAGGCTGCTCAACTTCCGACTCGGGGGTGGTTTCCTCAAGTTTGATTTTGCCCTTTTTGATAAGGCGTGCCTCGCGCTCCTTGTGGGCGATAGACCCGGGAGTAGGCATGTTGCGAATGACGACGAACTGCTGTCCCATGGTCCAGAAGTTGGATACCAACCAGTAGGTCATAACGCCGAGTGGGAAGCTGATTCCAGAGATCAGGAACACAAAAGGCAGTACATAAAGCAGGATCTTCTGAGTCTGCATGAACTGGCTGTTCTGCACATCAGGGTTCTGGTTCTTGGTCATGATCTGCTTCTGAGTAATGAACTGCGATGCAGACATCAAAACGATCATGATTCCGGCGAGCACCTTTACGTTCCACTCATCAGAACCAAAGAAGGTGTCGGAGAGCTTTGCGCCGAAGATCTCGGCCTGAGAGAACGAGATGGCCATTTCCTGGGTGAGAAGGCCAACACCAGACTTGTTGTTACCGGCGTCATTCAGAACGAAGAACAAACCGGTGAAAATCGGCATTTGGAGAAGTAGCGGTAGGCAGGAAGAGAGCGGGTTGGAGCCGGTTCGCTTGTAGAGGTCCATCTGCTCACGAGCCATGCGCTCACGCGACTCTCGGTCCGTCTTGCCCTTGTACTTATCCTGAAGCTTCTTGAGCTCTGGCTGAACCAACATCATGTTGCGCTGGCTCTTGATTTGCTTTACAAAGACGGGAATGAGCGCAGCACGGACAACTAGAACTAGTCCAACAACAGCGAGCACCCATGAGATGCCGGAGTCGGACTGTAGCCCCATAGCTGCAAACAGGGAGTGGAAGCCCACGAGCACGAGCTCAACAAGCCACTTAATCGGCCACAGCAGATCCACTATTACCTCTTCTTCTCTAAAGACTTAGAACTTACAAATCCTAGCTTGCCAATCACTATCCAGCTCGGTCCACTTTTCACATCATCTATACCGCCGGCGGCCCAGGGGTTGCAGCGCAGAATCCGCCAACTGGTTAAACCGACGCCGCGGATTAGACCATGCTGTTGAAAAGAACCAAGCCCATAGGTCGAGCAGCTTGGGTAGTATCGGCAGACATCTCCATAAAGAGGTGAGATCAATTTGCGCCAAAGCAGGATGAAACCAATCACGAGATTCCTGGGGAGCAAGAAAAGAAACCACAGCAGTTTCACGATTTGACCTTTCTGAATGCGGTTCTTACCGCATCCAGTAGGGCGACATAATCGCAATCGAGGGCAGTGGCCCTCATGCGAAAAACCGCGTCAATAGGCTGATCCAGGGCAGCCTGCTCAGATCGGATTGCAGCCGTGATTCGCCGCTTGATTTTGTTTCTTTGAACTGCCCCACCGACTACTCGTCCGGTTATAACGGCAAAGCGCGAATGATTAGCAGGTAAAAAATGGAGGGTGAAAAACGTGGAGGACTGACGTTGTCCTCGTTTGACGACATCGCGAATCTCGTCGCCTGAACGAAGGCGACTACTCCGCGCTAGCAGAGTAGATCCTTATGCGCTCAGCTCGGAACGGCCCTTGCGGCGACGGGCAGCAAGGATGGCGCGTCCAGCGCGAGTACGCATGCGTAGACGGAAACCGTGGGTCTTTGCACGACGACGGTTGTTCGGCTGAAAGGTGCGCTTGCTCACTTCAAATCTCCCTGGAACTATTGGGCCGATCGCCCAAGTCAACCTGAGTACTTTACGGCATACCTGAAGGCTTAGTCAAGAGTCAGCCGAACTAAATGGTTCAAACCAGACCCGCTACCACGATTGTTACAAAATTATGACTGCGACACGCCGATTCGATTTGATTTTGAACCAGCAATACCGCTTGAATGTTGCACATCACAAATGGGGGAACTTTCAACAAGTTTTCCACAGAAACTTGAAGACTTTTCCACAAGGCACTTTGATTGTGTAAAAATCTGTGGATAACTTTTTTAGGAGCTTGAAATGCCGGACGATCAACTCGCCACAATGTGGCAGTCGTTGGTCAATAAGGTATCGGGCGACGAGCGGGTAACCCCCCATCTAAAAGGCCACCTGGACCTCGCGGTTCCAAAAGGTGTTCTAGAAGACACTCTCTACATTGAGGTGCCAAACGAGATCACCAGAGCCATGCTTCAGCAGCGCCTCAAGGAGCAGTTGCTTGGAGCAATGAGCGAAATGGCCGAATTCGGCGGCCCATCTTCATTCGTAGTAATCACCAACCAGGACCTGCAGAGCGCGATTCGCCCAGAGATCATGGTGGAGCCAGAACCAATTCCGGTCCAGCGTGAGACCTCTTATGTTCCACTGGTAAACACCAATGAATCTCGCCTAAACCCGAAGTACAACTTTGAAAATTTTGTAACTGGTGGATCAAACCGATTTGCCCACGCCGCAGCGTTCGCAGTAGCCGAAGCTCCAGCAGAGGCATACAACCCACTATTTATTTACGGATCCAGCGGATTGGGCAAGACCCACCTACTACATGCAATTGGCCACTACGCGATCCACCTCAAGCCAAGAACCAAGGTGAGATACGTATCTAGTGAAGAATTCACCAACGACTTCATCAATGCGATTCAAAACAATAAAACCGCAGAATTCCAAGCCCAATATCGGGATGTAGACATTCTGTTAGTTGA
Source organism: uncultured Aquiluna sp. (assembly GCA_964653615.1). Taxonomy (GTDB): domain Bacteria; phylum Actinomycetota; class Actinomycetes; order Actinomycetales; family Microbacteriaceae; genus Aquiluna. The sequence continues at coordinate 4,971 of CAZZHB010000008.1, read as the reverse complement.
CGATATCCAGTTCCTCTCTGGAAAAGACCAGACTCAGGAAGCTTTTTTCCATACCTTCAATACACTGCACGATCACAACAAACAGGTTGTTATCACCTCTGACCTAAGGCCAAAACAGCTAGCTGGCTTCGAGGAGCGAATGCTTTCTCGATTCGAGTGGGGCTTAACCACCGATATTCAGGCGCCAGAGTTTGAAACTCGCGTTGCTATCTTGCGCAAAAAGGCCGCCCTGGAGCGAATTTCTATCCCAGACAATGTCATCGAGTACATGGCCGCTCGAATCTCCTCAAACATTAGAGAGCTTGAGGGCACACTTATTCGAGTTACCGCCTTCGCCAACCTAAACCGCCAGGCAATTGATATGGATTTGGTTCAGTTAGTGCTTAAGGACAGCTATGCGGTAGCTGATGGGGCAAACATTTCGGCCTTGTCGATCATTACCGCCACGGCGAATTACTACAAAATTTCCCCTGAAGACATCACCGGTTCCGGCCGTCAGCAAGCTGTTGCCCTGGCCAGACAGATTGCAATGCACATTTGCCGCGAGCTGACAGACATGTCACTTCCAAAAATTGGGGCTCACTTCGGAAACCGCGACCACACCACTGTGATGTATGCCACCAAGAAGATCTCTGCTCAAATGAGAGAGCGACGTTACATCTATAACCAGGTCTCTGAAATCATCCAAAAGATTAAAGACGAACATAAATAGTTTTCAAACAAGCTGTGGATAACTACCCCAAATAAATGTGGGTAACAGGGTAAATACTGTGAATTAGATCCACAAAACAACAAGAATCAAAATATTTACTAACAGGATGGTTAGTTATCCACAGACTTATCCACACCTGTGTAAACAAGTTACACCGTTGTAGTTTCCTTGTAATTACAGGATTGCCAGGACTTATCAACAGTTTCAACAGATGTTGTTATTGAGAATAAAAGGAATTAAAGATTTGGGTTTATTAGCAAAAGGCCTTCAGGTTTGGTAATTCCCCTAGTTGTGACAAGATAAAACTCCGTAAAGAGGATAAGAACATGAAATTTCAGGCAGATCGCGAAGTACTAGGCGAGGCAATTTCCTTCGTTGCAAGACTTATGTCTCCAAAACCTCAGCTTCCACAACTTTCTGGTGTCATGATCACCGCTGGAACCAATGAAGTTGTTCTTAGCATTTTTGACTATGAAGTATCTGCAAAGGTAAGTATTGCTGCGGCAGTAGATGCCCCGGGTAAGGTCCTAGTTCAAGGCAAACTACTTGCAGAAATCGTTTCTAAATTGCCTGGAGAGACAGTTTCTCTCTCACTCCAAGAATCCAGACTTCAACTAACTAGCGCATCGAGCAAGTTCACGCTTTCATCTATGTCTTTCTCGGATTACCCAGACATCCCAGCTATGCCATCCGCAACGGGATCTGTTGTTGCAAGCGACTTTGCTCACGCAGTTTCCCAGGTAGCGGTAGCAGCTTCTAGAGAAGAAGTAACTCCAGTCCTAACCGCAGTCATGATCACGGCATCCGCAAAAGAATTGACCATGGTTGCAACTGACCGCTTCCGAGTAGCGGTAAAGAATTTGCCTTGGAGTGGAAAGGCCGTTGAAAAAGAGCTATTAATTCCAGCTCGAGTACTTCAGGAAATCGCAAAAACCTTCTCCCACGACGGAGATTTGTCGATCGCCTTCGGCGATGGAGAAAAAGAAGTTGTCGGTTTCTCCGCTGGCAACAAGTCCGTCTCAACCGCAACGATCAAGGGTAAGTACCCGCCGGTGTTGCAACTGTTCCCATCTGAGATCACAAACTTCGCGGTTATGAACACCCACGATCTTCTTGATGCAACTAAGCGCGTGGCACTGGTGGTGGACCGCGAGAAGCCACTTCGCTATAAGTTCACCGCTTCCGAGGCGATTTTGGAGTCAATCGGCAGCGATGTTGCCGAGGCTAGCGAACAGGTGGCTTGCTCGCTTACCGGTGACGAGACCATTGTTTCGCTGAGGCCGCAATTCCTATCGGACGCACTAAACGGCATTGAGAACGAAAATGTACGGGTTGGTTTCACGACAAACCCATCAAACCCTAATAAGCCAGGGCCGGTGCTATTGTCCGCAGCGGATTCAAAGCAGGCTAATTCCGACTTCAAGTACCTATTGCAGCCAAACCTCCTGGTTTCCTAAGCACCTAGGTGATCCAGGGTGTGGATTTCCTCGCTTCAACTAGAAAATTTTCGAAACTATAGGCAGTTGGCGCTGTCGTTTGAACCGGGCATCAACCTACTGATTGGCGAGAACGGCGCAGGCAAAACCAATCTTGTTGAGGCCTGCGTTTACCTTTCAGCACTGGAATCTCACCGAGTCACTGGCTACGCGCCACTAATTCATGCCCAGAGTGCAAGTTCTCAGCTCTCTTTGAAGGCCAAGAATGAGAACCGCGAAATCTCGGTGGCTGCAGAACTCAATAGGGACAAGCCAAATCGGTATTTCCTAAACTCTCACCAGGTAAAGCGCACCTCCGATTTGGCTGGGGTGTCCAAGGTCGTGGTTTTTGCCCCGGAAGACCTTGATCTAGTGCGAAGAGACCCACAAGATCGCCGCCGTTTTCTAGACGAGGCCATGATTTTGCTAAAGCCACGACTTTCCGGTGTGAAATCAGATTATGACCGTGTACTAAAGCAGAAGGCAGCGCTTTTAAAATCAGCCAGACAGGTTTCGAACCCGGATCTCACGACTTTAGACATCTGGGATGACCAACTGGTTGCTCTGGGCAGCGAGTTGATTTTCCAGCGCCAAGAACTGATCTCAAAAATTTTTCCGCTCCTCCAGGATTTTTATCACCAACTAAGTGGCAAGCCAGAATCCATAGAGCTCATCATGCGCACCTCGGTGGCCGGTGGTGAGGAGGAAGAGGAGTTCAGCCCGCTATCCAACTGGGATAAGGCAGAAATCAGCGAGGCTTTCTACCAAAGATTGCAAGAACTGCGCCCACGTGAACTAGAGCGCGGCGTTAGTTTGGTGGGGCCACATCGCGATGAACTAAGCATTCTGAAATCCGGACTCCTCGCCCGAAACCACGCCTCTCAAGGAGAAGCATGGTCGCTAGCGCTTGGTTTAAAGCTGGCGATGGCCCAGTTATTGCGCGAGGATTCCCAGTCTGGCGACCCGGTTTTGATCTTGGACGATGTCTTTGCGGTGTTAGACGCCGGAAGACGTCAGCGTTTGGTTGAATTTGTCATCAACAACGAGCAGGTCTTGATCACCTCGGCAGATGTTGAGGCGGTGCCAGACCTCTTGGTCGCTAAGCGCCTAGAAATCGCGGGGGGTGAGGTCGTTGGGTAAGTTGAATTTTGACATGGTGGATAACTTCTTTAGGCAGTATCTGCTTGGCACCACTGGGATAAAGTCCCGAGACCAAAAACGACGCGAAGCCAATCAAAAGCGGGGCTCTCAACCCTTTGATTCTGGGCGTGACCCGGTCAAAGCCAGCGCCTCACTAGAGCAACTTTTTGGCGAATTTAACTGGACCAGCCAGCTCGCGCAGGCATCCCTGTTTACGGAATGGGAAAAGGTGGTTGGTAGCGATAGTGCCGAGGCCTCATATCCGGAGGAACTAAAGAACGAAGTTCTGTCGGTTCGCTGCCGATCAACCGCTTGGGCAACCCAGCTAAGGCTTCTTGAGCCTCAGATTTTGGACAAAATTCGAACCCAGCACCCTGACGTGGTTGTGAGCGAAATCAGATTCGTTGGTCCTACCGCTCCCAGTTGGAAAAAAGGTCCCCGATCGGTGCCCGGCAGGGGTCCTCGCGACACATACGGCTAAGTCGCATATCCCAGCTTTTGTCTGGGCCTAAAGGTAGAATCTAGGGGTTAGCTCACCCGAATGTCAGTCGGTCCTAAGGCCCGCAGTTCATAGGTACTAACCCAAGAGGAAGTAACTGAATATGTCAGAAACAAAACCAAATTACGACGCCGGTGCGATCCAGGTCCTTGAGGGACTTGAGGCAGTGCGCAAACGCCCAGGAATGTATATCGGTTCTACCGGTCCTAGAGGCTTGCACCACCTGGTCTATGAAATCGTTGACAACTCTGTAGATGAAGCGCTGGCTGGCTACTGCGACACCATCGAGGTTGTAATCACCAAAGACGGTCACATCAAGGTGACCGACAACGGCCGTGGTATTCCGGTCGATATGCACCCGGTCGAGAAGAAGCCCGCTGTTGAAGTTGTGCTAACCGTGCTACACGCCGGTGGAAAGTTTGGCGGCGGCGGATATGCAGTTTCCGGTGGTCTTCACGGTGTGGGTGCTTCGGTTGTAAACGCACTGTCTACCAAATTGCACGTTGAGGTGCACCGCGAGGGCTTCATCTGGCGCCAGAGCTACACCATCGGTGTCCCAGATGCCCCGCTTGCCAAGGGCGAGAAGACCGATCGCACTGGAACCACCATTGAGTTTGTCCCAAGCCCAGAGATCTTTGAAACTGTGGTCTTTGACTACGAGACCCTGCGCCAGCGCTTCCAGCAGATGTGTTTCCTCAACAAGGGTCTTCGCATCTCGCTAAAGGATGAGCGTGATGGTCAGAACGACACTTATCACTACGAGCGCGGCCTAAGTGACTATGTGGAGTACCTAAACTCCGCCAAAAAGGTCGAGGTCGTGCACGAAGAGATCATCTCGATCGAGACTGAGACCGAAGAGAAGAACATGTCGGTCGAAATCGCGATGCAGTGGACCACTGGCTACAACGAGGGTGTTCACACCTACGCCAACACCATCAACACCCACGAGGGTGGTACTCACGAAGAAGGTTTCCGCACCGCACTAACTACGCTTCTCAACAAGTACGCTCGCGAAAAGAACCTGCTGAAGGAAAAGGACGAGAACCTAACCGGTGATGATGTCCGCGAAGGTCTAACTGCAGTTATCTCGGTCAAGTTAACCGAACCACAGTTCGAGGGTCAGACTAAGACCAAGCTAGGTAACA
>CAZZHB010000007.1:0-20595 GCA_964653615.1 uncultured Aquiluna sp. | reverse complement strand
GTGAACGCGAACGATGTCCTTGGCGTTTCTCACAAAGCTCAGGGCAATCATGTCGGCACCTAGCTTGAGGGCCCAGCGAAGGTCTTCCTCATCCTTTTCACTCAGTGCAGGAACGTTCACGGCAACACCCGGCAGGTTGATGCCCTTGTTGTTAGAGACCGGTCCGCCAACCTCAACTACGCAAGTCACGGTGGTGGCGTCAACTGCGGTCGCACGCAAGCCGATGCGACCATCGTCGATTAGAAGCTGGTCCCCTGGCTTTACGTCACCTGGAAGACCCTTGTAGGTGGTCGAGCAGATGTTCACATCACCTTGAATGTCATCGATGGTGATCTTGAAGGTAGCGCCATTGACCAGAGTCACCTTGTCCTCTGCGAAGCGTCCCAGTCGAATCTTTGGACCCTGCAGGTCGACCAGAATTCCAACGCTCTTTCCGGCATCGGCTGCAGCCTTTCGGATGGTCGCGTATACGCCCTCGTGCACCTGGTGGGAGCCGTGGCTCAGGTTCATACGAGCGACATCAACACCAGCTTCAATAACGGCTTTTGCCTTGTCGTAGTCCGCAACAGCAGGACCGAATGTTGCCACAATTTTGGCGCGTCTCATTTATAACTACTTACCTTTTCAATTGGTTAGCTGTAGACCGAAATTGGTCTATCAGTTGGCTTCACTGGGAATGGAAGCTGTGTCTCACCTTCGAGATATTCGTCGATCGCGGCAGCGGCGGCACGACCTTCGGCTATAGCCCAAACTATCAGGCTTTGACCTCTTCCTGCGTCACCTGCGACAAACAATCCCTCAGCCACCTTGTAGCGTCCGTCTCTAGCAACGTTTCCGTTGCCATCCAGTGGTGCTTGCAGCTGGGAAGTCAGTTCGTTCGTTTCTGGTCCCACAAATCCAAGGGCCAAAAAGACCAGGTCTGCTGGCAGAATTCGTTCGGTGCCGGCCTTGGGAACGCGCTTGCCGTCCACAAACTCGGTATCGGCAACCTTTACGCCGGTCAAAACTCCGTTTTCGCCGACAAATTCAACGGTCGATTGCAGGTATTTGCGCTCACCGAATTCTTCGTGAGCAGAGGCGACCTCAAAAAGATTCGGCATCATTGGCCAAGGCTGGTCTTCAGGGCGCTCCTCAGGAGGACGCTTTCCGATGGCCAGAGTGGTAACGCTCAGCGCGCCTTGCCTGGTTGCAGTTCCGAGGCAGTCCGCTCCGGTATCGCCACCGCCGAGGATAATGACGTGCTTACCAGCGGCAGTAATCTGCTCGTTGATTGAATCCCCCGCGACAACTTTGTTCGACTGCGACAGATAGTTCATCGCAAAGTGAACACCTTGCAGGTTTCTGCCAGCGACATTCAGATCTCTCGGAACCATTGCACCAGTTGCAATCAGAACAGCGTCATAGCGCTTCTGAAGTTCGTCCCAGGTAATGTCAACGCCAACGTTCACCGATGTCCTGAAGCGAGTTCCCTCAGCCTCCATTTGAGCCACGCGACGGTCGATGTGGTGTTTTTCCATCTTGAAATCAGGAATTCCATAGCGAAGTAGTCCGCCGATGCGATCATCCCGCTCGTAGACCGCAACTGTGTGTCCAGCTCTGGTTAGCTGCTGCGCTGCCGCAAGACCAGCAGGGCCCGATCCGACCACCGCGATGGTCTTGCCGGTTAGTCGCTCTGGAACGCTTGGTGTTACAAATCCATTATCGAAGGCGTCGTCAATGATCGACACTTCGATTTCCTTGATGGTCACTGCCGGCTGATTAATCCCGAGAACACACGAACTCTCGCAAGGCGCTGGGCACAAACGTCCCGTGAACTCTGGGAAGTTGTTTGTAGCGTGAAGTCGATCGATGGCCTCACGGTTGCGGCCGCGATGAGTTAGGTCATTCCACTCTGGAATTAGGTTTCCCAGCGGACATCCCTGATGACAAAACGGAATGCCGCAATCCATGCAACGTGAGGCCTGGCGGACGATGGTCTCGCCATTACGCTCAGCGTAAACCTCTTTCCAGTCCTTGATTCTGACCGGCACCGGTCTGCGAGGTGCGGTTTCGCGCTCGGTTACTTTGATAAAGCCTCTTGGATCAGCCACCGGTCACCTCCAGAATCTGGGTCCAAACTTCTTCGCCATCTAGATCAATTCCTTCGGCACTGGCGTTGCGCTGAATTTCCATAACTCGGGCGTAGTCCCGAGGCAGCACGCGAACAAAGTTGGCTAGCTCTGCCTCAAAGTTTCCAAGTAGAGCTTGTCCAAGTGGCGAATCGGTGTGCTGAACGTGTTCAGTCAACAACTCCTTGAGCTTCTGAGCGTCATCAGCATCCAGACCGGTCAGTGAAATTTCACCCGAAGCCAGCGCTTCGCGGTTTACTCGAGCCTCAGAAAGTCGGTAAACATAGGCGACACCTCCTGACATGCCAGCGCCCAGGTTCACTCCGGTCTTGCCGAGAATGACGGCGGTTGCTCCGGTCATGTATTGCAGAGCGTGGTCGCCCACTCCCTCAACTACTGCCGCGGCTCCAGAGTTACGAACCAAGAAGCGCTCACCCACGATTCCGTTGAGGAAAATCTGGCCGCTGGTCGCGCCATAGCCAATGACGTTTCCTGCGATTACGTTCAACTCCGGCAAGAATCCCGCGCTGGCTTGAGGCTTGACGACGATTTTGCCACCAGAGAGGCCCTTGCCCACGTAGTCGTTACAGTCGCCCTCAACGGTGATCGTGATACCTCTTGGCACAAAAGCTCCAAGCGATTGTCCGGCAGAACCCTTGAGTCTTAGAGTCAAGGTGTCAGGCTCCAAGCCCTGCTCCCCCCAACGCTTAGTCAGCTCATTGCCAAGCATGGTTCCGATTGCTTGGTTGGTGTTGTTGATGTCCAACTCGTGTAGCACTGGCTTACCCTCGCGCAAAGCCAGCTGGCTTAGTTCGATCAGCGGGAAGTCGAAGTGTGACTCAAGCTCATGGTCTTGGCTGGTGGTGTTGCGAAGATTCTGAGTTAGGTCGATGTCTTTGGCCGCAAAAATCGGCGTCAGGTCCAAACCGTCTGCCTTGTAGTGGGAAACTGCTCGGTTCACATCGAGCAGGTCTACCCTTCCAACCGCCTCAGCCAAGGTTCTAAAGCCAAGCTGTGCCAGGTACTCCCTGACTTCCTGGGCTAGGAATTCAAAGAAGTTGACCACGTGGTCCGCTTGTCCTTTGAACCGAGCTCTGAGGTCTGGGTTCTGCGTTGCAACTCCAACCGGGCAGGTGTCTAGGTGGCAGACGCGCATCAAAATGCAGCCCTCCACCACTAGAGGAGCGGTAGCAAAACCATATTCTTCGGCACCGAGCAGAGCAGCAATAACGACATCTCTACCAGTCTTCATCGAGCCATCTACCTGAACCACAATGCGGTCACGCAGCCCATTCAGAAGCAGGGTCTGCTGAGCCTCTGCCAAGCCAAGCTCCCAAGGAGTTCCTGCGTGCTTTAGCGAATTCAGCGGGCTAGCGCCGGTTCCACCATCATGTCCCGAAATCAGCACGACATCAGCCTTGGCCTTTGCCACACCGGCTGCGACAGTTCCAACACCAAACTGGCTCACCAGCTTCACGTGGACTCGAGCCTGACGGTTGGCACGCTTGAGGTCAAAGATCAGCTGCTTGAGGTCTTCAATTGAGTAGATGTCGTGGTGTGGAGGTGGCGAAATAAGGCCAACGCCAGGAGTTGAGTGCCGCAGTTGAGCAATCCATGGGTAGACCTTGTGCGGTGGCAACTGACCACCTTCACCAGGCTTAGCGCCCTGGGCCATCTTGATCTGGATATCATCGGCGTGGGTTAGGTACATCGAGGTAACACCAAAGCGACCTGAGGCCACCTGCTTTACCGCGCTTCGTCGATTCCTATCTAGCAGTCGATCTACCGACTCGCCACCTTCACCGGTGTTGCTCTTTGCTCCCAGGCGATTCATGGCAATTGCCAAGACCTCGTGAGCCTCAGGCGAAATTGCACCCATGGACATCGCACCGGTTGAGAAGCGCTTCACGATCTCAGAGACCGGTTCGACTTCTTCGATTGGAATTGATGGTCGCAATCCTTGCTTGAATTCGAATAGTCCACGGATGGTCATCAAGCGTTCTGATTGATCATCCACAGCGTGGGTGTATTCCTTGAAGATGTCGTAGCGCTTCGCTTTGGTTGAGTGCTGAAGCTTAAAGATGGTCTCTGGGTTGAAAAGGTGAGGTGGACCCTCGCGGCGCCACTTCATCTCGCCACCAACCTCAAGCGGCAGGTGAATCTTGGATGCGCCCTCAATGGGGTAAGCCGCGCGGTGGCGCTTTTCAATCTCTTGGTGCAAAATCTCTAGCCCGACACCGCCAAGTTTGGTGGTGGTTCCAGTGAAGTACTTGTCCACCAGTTCTTGACTTAGGCCAATGGCCTCGAAGCACTGAGCGCCGCCGTATGAGGCAACGGTGGAGATGCCCATCTTGGACATGATCTTTAGCACACCCTTGCCAAGAGCCTTGATCATGTTTTTGCTGGATCGTTCAGGGGTGATTCCAGTGATTAGGCCCTTGACTACTAGATCTTCAGCGGTCTCCAGAGCTAGATACGGATTTACAGCGGCCGCGCCGTAACCAATCAAGGTCGCGACGTGGTGAACATCTCTGGCATCGCCACACTCAACCACAAGGCCTACTCGCATGCGAGTTCCCTTGCGGATTAGGTGGTGGTGGACGTTGCTCAGCGCCAGTAGCGAAGGAATTGGCGCTAGCTCTCGGTTGGAGTCACGGTCACTGATGATGACGAAGGTGGCGCCAGCCTCGATTGCCTCTTCAACCTCGTTGGCCATTTCAGCCAGTCTCTCTTCGAGAGCATCAGCGCCATCATCAACGCGATAAAGGGCAGAAATTGTCACTGCCTTACCGATGTTGTTGGCCTTGTCGATGTGCTTGATGCGAGCAATTTCATCGTTGGTCAAGATTGGGAAATCCATTACCAGCTGCTTGGCGTGTTCTGGGGTCGCGTCAAGCAGGTTCAATACCGGACCAATTGAGGCGGTCATTGATGTGACCACCTCTTCCCTAATGGCATCAAGTGGTGGATTTGTAACCTGAGCAAATTGCTGAGTGAAGTAGTCAAAAAGCAGCCTGGAGTGCTGAGAAATAGCCGCAATCGGAGTGTCGGTTCCCATTGCTCCGATTGGCTCCTGTCCAGAGCGAGCCATGGGAGCAATGAATTCCTTCAGGTCTTCTTCTGTGTAGCCAAAAACGCGCTGGCGTCGATTGACTGAAGAGCTGGAGTAACGAACGTGCTCGCGCTCTGGAAGATCGCGAAGGTTGATCATATTCTCTTCGAGCCACTTGCCCCAAGGCTCTGCGGAGGCAACCTCGCTCTTGATCTGCTCATCTTCGATGATTTGACCATTAGCGGTGTCGATCAGGAACATTTTTCCTGGTTGGAGCCTGCCCTTGCGAACGATTTTCTCAACCGGAATGTTGGAGACACCAATCTCAGAAGCCAGGATGATGAAACCATCTTCGGTGACCACAAAGCGGCCTGGCCTTAGGCCATTTCTGTCGAGCGTTGCACCCACCAGCGTGCCGTCAGTGAAGATCACAGCGGCTGGACCGTCCCACGGTTCCATGATCATGGAGTGGTACTCAAAGAAGTCCCTTAGTTGCGGGTCAAGATCGAGTTGCTTTTCCCATGCCCCTGGAATCATCATCATCATCGCGTGCGGCAATGAGCGACCAGAAAGTACCAGCAGCTCTAGCACCTCGTCGAAGGTTGCTGAGTCAGAAGCACCGGGGCTGACAATTGGCTTGAGCTGCTCGATGTTTCCCAGGGCATCGTTTGCCAATTGGGATTCACGAGCCTTCATCCAGTTGGCATTGCCCTTGACAGTGTTAATTTCACCGTTGTGAGCAATGAAGCGGAACGGGTGCGCGAGTGGCCAGGACGGGAAGGTGTTCGTCGAGAATCTTGAGTGAACCAGCGCTAGCTGAGACTCGAACTCTGGGTCGGACAGATCGGGGTAGAAAGGCTCAAGCTGCAAAGTTGTGACCATGCCCTTGTAGACCAATGTTCGCATCGAAAGCGACGGGTGATAGATGCCGATCTCACGCTCGCTGCGCTTGCGCAAGCGGAACAGACGGCGTTCGAGTTCAAGGCCATTGGCACCATCGACTGCGCTCACAAACACTTGCTCGATGAGCGGCATAGCGGCTCTGGCGAGATCTCCTAGCACTTCAGGCCTAGTAGGAGGAGTGCGCCATCCCAAAACCGTCAGCTTCTCCTCCGTGGCTAGCTGGGAGAACTTTTGCTTGTCTGCTACTTGGTCAGACTGGTCAAGAAACACCAGGCCTGCACCATAAGAGCCCAAAGCTGGCAATGTGAAATCAACAACTTTTCTAAAGAATCGATCTGGGATTTGAGTGAGAATTCCAGCACCATCTCCGGTACCGGCATCGGAACCTACCGCGCCTCGGTGCTCAAGGTTTCTCAGGGACGACAGAGCCATGTCGACAATGTCGTGACCTGGAGTGCCTCGCAAGGTTGCAACCATGGCAAGCCCACAAGCATCCTTCTCAGCGCTTGGGTCGTATAGACCTTGCGCGGAAGGACCAGCGTTGAAACGCTGGAATGGGCTCAATGCCGGCATGCATGTCTCCTATCGATAAATCAAAAGGGACATCGTCGGCCCGAGTGGCTATAACTAGTTTTCTTGTGGCTCTTTGGCTGTCTTGCGCGGTTTTTTGACCGATTCCGCGACAGGCTCACGGCCTTCTAGCCAGATGCTCGGTTCCAAGCCTGGGTGTCGGCGGGACTGAACAATCAGGAGGGTAACTCCGATGGCAATTCCGATCAGCGCTGACCAGATATTTAATCTAAGTCCAAGAATAATCTCACTTGGGTCGATTCGGATACTTTCAATCCAAAGTCGTCCGGTTGAGTAAAGAATGAAGTAGATCGCCAGCTGCTTACCCCACTGCAGTGTAAAACGCTTTCCAAGGTAAATAAGCAGCCCAGCAGCAGCCAAATTCCAGATCATTTCATATAGGAATGTTGGGTGGAAGGTGAGTCCTTCTGGCAACCCTGCAGGGTATGCCGGGTTGTAGGAAGGAATCTCTAGAGCCCATGGCAAATCAGTAGGAAGTCCAAAGAGTTCTTGATTGAAGTAGTTGCCCAAACGACCAATACCCTGGGCGATCAAAAGGCCAGGGGCAATTGCATCGGCGACCGACCAGAATTTGAGGCCAGCCTGCTTGGCGCCGTACCAGACACCAATCGCGCCGAACAACAAAGCTCCGTAGATGGCCATGCCACCTTCCCAGACCCTGAAGACCGCTAGCGGATCGGCTCCCTCGAAGAAATAGTCCCTGGGGTGGGTGATGACGTGGTAAAAACGACCACCGATGATTCCAGCCGGCACCGCCCAAAGTGCGATGTCAAGAAACAGACCGCGCTCTGCGCCGCGAGCGTGCAAACGCGAATCTGCAAGCCATGAGGCAATCATGATGCCGGCGAGAATGAACAGAGCGTAAAAGTGAATCCGCAGAGGACCAATGTCCAGGTAGCTGATTTCAGGAGATGGAATGCTGGTAAGAAAATTCACTTGGCTATCCTAATCCGCCTGCGAGCTCTTTGGTCTTGGCTATCAATCCCTGCAGTCCTCCCTGCTGATAAGCCTTCACGAACGCCGTGCCAACGATTGCACCATCCGCGTAGCTGTTGACTTCACGAACCTGCTCGGCAGTCGAGATGCCAACTCCTACACAGGTGGGCGTGGAGCCCATTGTCTTCACTCTCGAAACTACCGACCGGGCAAGCCTGTCCAGCTCAGCGCGCTCCCCTGTGATGCCCATCGTCGAGACCGAATAAACAAAACCCTTTGATGACTTTGAGTTGTTTTCAACTCGCGCATCTGAACTGGAAGGTGCAACCAAGAAAACTCGGTCCAGGCCGTGCTGCTCGGAAAGCGCAATCCATTGCGCAGCTTCATCTGGAATCAGATCGGGGGTGATCATTCCCTGAGCTCCAGAGTCAACAAGGTCCTCGCTGAATCTCTCAACGCCGTATGACAGGACTGGGTTCCAATAACTCATTACCAACAGTGGAGTATCAACTTGTTCACGGACGCCTTTGATGATCTCGAACAGATCGCGGAGCCTGAAGCCATTCTCAATCGCGGTTTCGGTAGCCTGCTGAATCACCAAGCCGTCCATCACTGGATCACTGTAAGGCACGCCAATTTCCAAAATGTCGCAGCCGTTTTTCGCCATCGCAACTAGCGAGTCGATGCTGTCCTGCTTTGATGGGTAGCCAGCTGGATAGTAGCCAACTAGGGTGCCACGACCGGAGAGCTTATTTCGCTCCAGAACTTCGTTGGTGATGCTCACTTATCCCCCAGCAATCCAAAGTACTTTCCGGCGGTCTCCATGTCCTTATCCCCGCGGCCCGAGAGGTTCACCAGGATGTGAGCACCGGCGGGAAGGATTTTCGACAGGTGCTCAATACCCGCAAGAGCATGCGCCGTCTCAATTGCAGGGATGATTCCCTCGGTTCGGGATAGTAACTTCATCGCATTCATTGCCTGGGCATCGCTGATTCCGAAGTAATTTGCTCGGCCCAAGTCCTTGAGCCATGAGTGCTCGGGTCCCACGCCTGGGTAGTCAAGGCCAGCGGAGATGGAATGCGACTCCATGGTCTGACCATCCTCGTCCTGCAGCATGTATGACCTCGCGCCGTGCAAAACGCCTGGGCGGCCCTTTGAGAGCGTGGCGGCGTGCTTCGGCGTATCAATGCCATCGCCTGCTGCCTCAAAGCCCCAAAGTGCTACTTCTTGGTCGTCCAGGAATGGGTGGAAAATACCAATCGCATTTGAACCGCCTCCGATGCAGGCAGCCACCGCATCCGGCAACCTACCGGTCAACTCCAGCATTTGAGCCCGTGCCTCGTTTCCGATGATGGAGTGAAAGTCTCGAACCATGGTCGGGAATGGGTGCGGTCCAGCAACGGTGCCGAGCAGGTAGTGTGTGGTGTCAACGTTGGCAACCCAGTCGCGCAATGCCTCGTTGATGGCATCTTTTAGGGTTCTTGAACCGGTGGTCACCGGCACCACCTCAGCCCCCAAAAGCTTCATGCGAGCGACGTTTAGAGCTTGGCGCTCGGTATCAACTTCGCCCATGTAAACCACGCAGTCGAGGCCGAAATACGCAGCAGCGGTGGCGCTGGCAACGCCATGCTGCCCCGCACCAGTCTCTGCGATGATTCGCTTTTTGCCCATGCGCTTAGCTAACAGGGCTTGCCCCATGACGTTGTTGATCTTGTGGCTACCAGTGTGGTTTAGGTCTTCACGCTTTAGAAAAACTCTTAGGTCGCCGAACTCTTTTGCAAACCGCTGTGCCTCAGTGATTATCGAAGGGCGACCCGTATAGGTGCGGTGCAGTTCTGTAAGTTCCGCAGAAAAACTTGGGTCAGCCTTGGCTTTTTCATAGGTTGCTTCAAGCTCATCAAGCGCTGCGATTAGCGGCTCGGCAACAAATCTCCCGCCGAATTCACCAAAATATGGCCCGGCCTGAGAACGAAGATTTGTTTGCATGCCCTAAATCCTAAGCAACACTTATGAACTCTGGGATCAATATCGCAGGATCCGAAGTAACCAGAGCTTCGCCAACTAAAGCAACATCTGCTCCAGCGTTGCGATACCGGATCACATCGGCAACAGACTTGACCGATGACTCTGCAACTTTGATGGCAGCTGGGTTTAGCGCATTTGCCATCTCCTCAAATAGTCCAAGGTCGGTCTTGAAGGTTTGCAAGTCACGAGTATTGATTCCAATCAACTTCGAGCCAGCTTGGTTGGCGATGGCAATTTCATCCAGGGAGTGGGTTTCAACCAAAACTCCCAAGCCAAGTTGTTCTGCAAAGCGGTAGAGCTCCTCGAATCGCTTGGTCGGAAGCCAGGCGAGAATCAAGAGAATGAAGTCGGCACCTGCGGCGCGCGCTTCGAGGATCTGGTACTCAGAGCTGATGAAGTCTTTTCTAAGAAGCGGAATCGTCGCTGAAGCTCTGGCGTTCTCGAGATCCTCAAGACTGCCGCCGAATCCAGATTCTTCGGTAAGCACCGAGATTGCGTGTGCCCCAGCTAATTGATAGATGCTGGCCTGATTAGCAGCAGATGGGATGTCCGCTAAAAATCCACGCGATGGACTGCGTCTTTTAATCTCAGCAATCAACTTGATGTGACTTGATTTGGACAGCGCAGCGTAAACGTCCAGAGGCTTTGGTGTGATCTCAATTTTTGCGAGAAGATCTCGCTCAGAAATTGTCTGCTCTCGTCTTTGAGATGCCTTCAGGGCTGCGTCAAAGAGTTGATCCAGCACTAGTGGGCTTTGGTGTGCTTGCCGCCGACACCGTATCCGGCGCGCTTTAGATACCAGCCGACTGCCGGTGCGATTGCTGCCAAGGCAGCGGATGCCCAAACCATTGCTGGGACGTCAAACCAGAAGAAAAGTGTGCCGATGCTGAACGCAACCAAAATGATGATTACGGTCGTCCAAGACGCTACCGAGTTGCCGTGGCCTGGATCAGTTGAGTTCTGTGACATGTTCTTCTCTTTCGACTCGTAAATTCTAGCAAGCATCAGTTCTGTTCATCCCAAAGAGAGCGGTTGTCTTCAACTCGCTCCTCGGATTTGTCTTCGACTGCAACTTTTGGCTGGTCTCTGAAGGTGAAGAATGTCGCTGCAATTGCAATCAGGTTCAACGCGATTGCCAGAAATTTACCCGAGAGCTCCACAATCGCGACGCCAGCTTGATGCGATTCGGGGTTCAAGATGCCACTAATGCGCTCTAGCTCGGCGATGACAACGGCACTTTGCGATAGTTCCGATGTGACGCTGAGGTAAAGCGCCCAACCTAGGACAGCCACAATTGCGACCAGGAGAGTTCTGCGAAACTTCCTGTAGATCGAGATGAACAGTGCCATTAGGGCAATAGCGGGTAGCAGATTGAGAATCGGCAGCACCTGAGAGCCGGTGAACTGTTCTTCACCTACCGAGAGCCAGGGTAGGTTCACGCAAATCCACCAGGCAGCAATGGTGAGTGCTAAAAGGGCGTTCCTATTTTTCATGGCCCATCGCATTCGCTGCCGCTATCGCCTTAAGCATTACAGCGGCTTTCGCTCGGGTTTCGGCATATTCGCTCTGTGGATCTGAGTCCAAAACGATTCCTGCCCCAGCCTGAATTCTCGCTACGCCATCGCGAATAAACGCAGTTCGAATCGCGATTGCCAAGTCGGAGTTACCGCGGAAATCGAAGTATCCCACCACCCCGCCGAACAGCCCTCGGTAACTTGGCTCGAGATCATGGATGATTTCCAAAGCCCTAGGTTTTGGAGCTCCCGATAGCGTTCCCGCTGGGAAGGTGGCTCGCAAGGCTGCAACCGGACCCATGTCCTTCCTCAATTCACCTTCGACGGTCGAAACCAAATGCATAATGTGACTGAAGCGGTGAATCTGCATGAACTCTGTCACCTGAAGGCTGGCAGGGTCGCAGACCTTCAGAAGATCGTTTCTCGCTAGGTCAACCAGCATCAGGTGCTCGCTCTGCTCTTTAGCGTCTGCGAGGAGCTCCTCACCCAATCGAAGATCGGTTGTGGTGTCAGAGCCTCTTGGTCTTGATCCAGCAATCGGATGCATGATTGCTTTGCCCTGAGAAACCTTGACCAAAGCCTCCGGGCTCGAGCCCACGATGGTGAAGTCCCCGCCCTGGTCTTGCCAGCGGGTTAGGTACATGTACGGACTTGGGTTTAGCGCACGAAGGGCGCGATAAACCTCAATAGCGTCTACTTCAACCTTTTGATCAAAGCGCTGAGAGAGCACCACTTGGAAAACATCGCCGAGGCGAACGTGATGTTTCGCCTTGTCAACCTGGGCTAAGAAATCCTCGGACTTTGTTCGACTGCTGAATTCTGGCTCAGGCCAGTTAGGCTCCGAGATCAACGACGGCGTTGGCTCGCGAAGCAATTTCTCGGCTTCGTCCATCTCGGACAACACCTGACGGTAGCTAGCCTCAAGGTCGGATCCGTCCACAAAGACAACGCCAACAATCAACAGTTCGGCGCGCAGGTGATCCATCACAATCAGCTGACTGAACTGATTGAACGCCAATAGCGGAATCTCGTAGTCCGCCGGTTTTGACTCCGGAAGCCTTTCGAGCAGATTTACCGCTCCCCAGCTGACAAAGCCAACCAACCCTGAACTCAGCGGAAAATCAACCTCGGTCGAGTGCCAGCTGGATTGGAGAAGTTCGAGGGCATCTATCGGATTATCCGGTAGCTCACCCGAGGGTAAAGGGTTGTGGTCTGAAATCCATTGAACTTTGTCAGCCGATGCGACCAGTTGACCTCTCGATCGAACTCCAATGAAGGAATAGCGACCCCAAACTCCCTGCTCGGCAGATTCCAACAAAAAGGTATTTGGTCTTTGACCGCAAAGTTTTTGGTAAATACCAAGCGGCGTTTCGGTGCCGGTGAAAAGTCTCTTGCTGATGGGAATTACGTTGTAATTCTTAGAAAGCTCTCTAACTTGATCAAGGCTTAGCAAGACTCCTCCTCAAAACAAGTAGTTGTTCCATTGTGGCAAGCGGGTCCGATTGCCCTAACTTGCGCCAGTACGGTATCTCCGTCGCAATCAAGGCTGAGCGAGACAACCTCCTGAAAGTTCCCTGAAGTGTCGCCCTTGAGCCAACGCTGGTTTCTCGAACGGGAAAAGTAGACCATTTTCCCCAGGGTCAAGGTCTCCTCCAGGGTGTCCTTGCTGGCGTAGGCGAGCATGAGAACTGCCTTGGTGTTGGAATCTTGAGCTATGACTGGAACCAGGCCGTTGGCATCAAACTTCACTTTCGACAAATCAAGCGACCTCATCGGACCTCCAATCCAGCTGCTTTCATTACTTCTTTAACATCAGAAATCGAAAACATTCCCTCATGAAAAACACTGGCAGCTAAAAGTGCATCGGCACCTGCTTTTGCAGCGGCCACAAAGTGCTCAAGCTTGCCCGCACCACCTGAGGCAATCACTGGCACGCGGGAAACTTCCTTCACCAATTCGATCAGTTCCAGGTCAAAACCATCCCGAGTTCCGTCGGCATCAATGCTGTTCACTAGAAGCTCCCCCGCCCCAAGATCCTGCACCTGCTTGATCCACTCGAGCGCATCTAGATCGGTCAGCTCGCGACCACCATTTGCGGTTACTCCAAACCCAGAGGTGGTTTGGGCTCTCTTGAGGTCTAGCGAAAGAACCAGAACTTGGTCACCGTGCTCCTTGGATATTTCCGAGAGTAGAGCTGGACGCCTAATTCCGGCGGAGCCCACGGACACCTTGTCAGCGCCGTTTGCCAGCAGCCTAGTTACGTCAGCTAGCTCTCGAATTCCACCGCCTACCGTCAGCGGAATGAAGACCTGTTCGGCACAGCGCGTCACCATTTCCATGGTTGTGCCGCGGTTTTCATTAGTTGCGGCGACATCCAGGAAGGTGATTTCGTCTGCACCTTGAAGGTAATAGCGATTAGCTAGTTCAACCGGATCACCCGAGTCCCGCAGGTTTTCAAATTGAACCCCTTTGACCACGCGCCCGGCAGCAACGTCAAGGCAGGGAATAATGCGAATTGCCGGCACTAGATTCTCGCTGCGTGAATCGCACTTACCAAGATTGCTCTCGCGCCGACCTCGTATAACTGATCCATTATTTGATTGGTTTGATCAGCCTTCACCAGCGCGCGAACGGCAGCCCAATTTTTATCAGCTAGTGGAGAAATGGTCGGGGACTCAATGCCCGGAGTGAGTTTTGTAGCTTCCTCAATTAGGTCGATTGGGCAGTCATAGTCAAAGATGACATACTCGCGAGCAACAATCACTCCCTGCAAGCGTCTGAGTAATTTGGATGCCTCCCCCGCCTTGCCTGGAGCGCAAATCAGTCTGGCCGTCGAGTTCAGAATGACTGGACCAAAGATTGCAAGGCCAGCCTTGCGGAGTGTGTTACCGGTAGAAACAACGTCGGCCACAGCGTCTGCAACACCGAGTTTTACCGCCGACTCAACAGCGCCGTCCAGCTTTACTATGTCAGCCGTAATGCCGTGACCAGAGAGGTAGTCTGCAATCAGCTGTGGGTATGCAGTCGCAAGTCGTTTGCCATTGAGGTCGGCAACCTTGCTGAAACCAGACTCCAACGGGGCCGCAAAACGGAAGGTTGACCCACCAAAGCCCAGGTCGGCAACCTCTTCGGCTTTAGATTGTGAATCTTTGAGCAAGTCCAGTCCGGTAAGACCGACATCCAAGGAGCCTGAGCCAACGTAGGTGGCAATGTCACGCGGCCGCAGATAGAAGAACTCAATTTGATTTAGTTCGTCAACAAGGTGCAGCTCAGCCGAATCGCGTCGCACCGCATAGCCAGCCTCCTTGAGCATCGAGATTGCCGACTCGGAGAGAATTCCCTTGTTCGGGATTGCAACCTTCAACATCAGAGCTGCTCCTCTACCTTCGAAAGTGGAATGCCCCTGGAAATCAAAATCAGTTGCAGGTGGTAAATCAACTGCGAGGCCTCTAGGGCTAGCTGCTCGTCAGATTCGTGCTCAGCAGCCATCCAAACTTCGGCCGCTTCTTCAACGATTTTCTTGCCAATCGCATGAACTCCCTGTTCCAGCAATTCGGTAGATCGCGAACCTGCAGGTCGCTCCAAATTTCTGGTGCTGAGCTCTTCAAAAAGCTGGTCAAAGGATTTCATGGCTATAGGTTACCGCCCATGACCTAGTGAGAGTGGGCTAGATCCCTGAGCTTGGCGATTTCCAAGTTGCGATTATCGGAGTTGAATACCGCACTTCCCGCCACGAAGACATCCGCACCAGCCGCTGCGAGCTGGTGAATGTTCGACTCTGTAACCCCACCGTCGACCTGAATCGCGATTGATAGCGCCTTGGCCGAAACGGCTTGCTTTGCTTGCGTTATCTTTGCGATGGTTTCGGGAATCAGCTTCTGCCCACCAAAACCTGGCTCAACAGTCATCACGAGCAGCATGTCAATTTCACTCAGCAGCTCCTCGACTTCTGAGAACTGCGTGTTCGGCTTTATCGCAATTGCTGCCTTAGACCCAATCTCTCGAATTCGACGGGCTAGCAAGATGGGATCTTGAGCTGCCTCAAGATGAAAGGTAACTGATTCGCAGCCCAGCTCTGCATAGGCCGGAGCCCACCGATCAGGGTCTTCAAT
The DNA here is from genome assembly GCA_964653615.1 of uncultured Aquiluna sp. Lineage (GTDB taxonomy): Bacteria > Actinomycetota > Actinomycetes > Actinomycetales > Microbacteriaceae > Aquiluna. The sequence goes on along the minus strand of CAZZHB010000007.1, from coordinate 5,354 downwards.
CATGAGGTGGATGTCTAATGGGAGCTTTGATACCTCAAATAGCCTTTGGACAATGGGTAAGCCCAGCGTCAAGTTTGGAACGAAGTGATTGTCCATCACGTCAACGTGAGCGGCATCGGCACTCGAGATAGTGCTCAGCTCTGCCTCCAGGTTTGCAAAGTCAGCGCTGAGGATGGACGGGTGAATCTTCATGCTGCGAGCTTACTTCTTGCGAAGGATTGCGATAAACATCGCGTCGGTGCCGTGAAGGTGTGTCCAAAGTTGAGCGGTTTTTCTAGTGGTTGATAGACCTAGCTCCGGCGAGATCTTGTTCAAAATCTCGTTCGCATTTATCAGTTCCAGCTCAGGGTGTGCGTCTAACGCCATCTTGATTTGGGTATTGGTTTCAATCACCAACGGTGAGCAGGTCGAATACAGCAGATAACCGCCTGACTTGAGTGCTTTGGTTGCGCTGGAAAGAAGTTCAGCTTGAGTCTTGGTAAGTCCTGAAAGTTGCTCTGTGGTCTTTCGCCAACGGGATTCAGGTTTTCTTCGCACTGACCCCAGGCCTGAGCAAGGAGCGTCCAAGAGCACGGCATCGTATGTGTTCTTTTTCGCATCCTGGCCAAAGCCAACCCGCACATTTGCAGGAAGATTTGGATTCAACGCCTGCCTGACTAAATCGGCTCGATTCGGAATTGGCTCGAGACAATCAAGTTCTCCCCCAGACTGCGAAATGCCCGCTTGCAACATCGCGGCCTTGCCGCCTGGTCCCGCACACATATCAAGCCAGCGACCAGATTTATCTCCCACCTCTAGCAGTGCCAAGGCAACCAACTGAGAGCCCTGATCCTGCACCCGGACGCCCTGCTGAGAGAGATAGGCCTCGGGATTTCCATGGGCGAGAAATGCAGTGGGAGATGCTTTTCCGCGCTCCAGGCCCTGGCTTGTCAGAAACTCTGCCGCAGCTGTGAATGGCAGTGCTGCAAGGTTGACGGTCGGTGTCTCGTTGTTAGCTTCAAGAAGTTGCTCGAGTTGATCCTGCTTGCCATCGAGTTCCAAAGCGCTTCGAAGGGCGCTCACCACCCAGGTCGGGTGCGAGAATTGGATGGCGAGTGCTTCCTCCCGGCGTTTTCCCGCCACACAACTCGCCAATAGGCCTTCGAAGCCAGCGCGATCAGCGTTTCTGAGCACTGCATTCGCCATTCCGGCGGCACTTCGCTCAAAAATCTTCACCAATTCAACTGTCTCGTGAATCGCGGCGTGAGCTGGAATGCGCATTCTGAATAACTGATGCATTCCCAGCCTGATCGCGATGCGGAGCTTTGGGGAGAGTGTCTTCCCTTGTGTGAAGTGATTAATGAAGCTGTCGTATTGCAATTGCCAGCGAAGCGTCCCGTAGGCCAACTCTTGAATCAGACCGCGGTCGGCATCTGGTACCTGCGCCTTGGAAAGAAAGCTGGGCAACAGCAGGTTTATGTAGCTGTCGCTCTCAGAGACCCTTGCCAACAGGTCGATCGCAACCATCCTTGGGTTAGGCAAGACGCACTTCCTTCCCTATTCCACGAAGCCAGTCCGCAGCAGACATCGGCTGCTTTCCAGCCGGCTGAACTTCAACCAGTTCAACTTGGCTTCCAGCTCCACATTCCAGCAGGACCCGGTCTGAGGATTTAGAAACCAGTCCAGGTTGGTGCTCACCATCAACCCAAGTCGCTGAGCCCAGAGATTTGGTCTTAAGGATGCGGATGGGGTTGCCCTCTAATTCACACCAGGCCATCGGTTCCGGATTAAATGCCATAACTGAACGATGAACATCAAGTGCATTGTTTCGCAGGTTCAGGCGTGACATTGAGCGATCAATCTTTGGCGCATAGCTAGCCCCGTCCTCCTGAGCGGCAGGCGTCGGGCTGGACAACAGGGTTTGACTAAACAATTCAATCCCAGCAACCGTGAATCGCTCGAGCGCATTACCGGTGGTCTCATTCTCACCGACCGCAATTGGTTTGCGGCTCAGGATTGGTCCAGTATCCATGCCGGCGTCAAGTTCAAAAAGAGTGACTCCCGCACCAAGGCCACCAGCACGAATCGACTGCTGCAAAGGGGAAGCGCCACGCCACAATGGAAGCAAGCTGAAGTGAATGTTCCACCACTTGATTTGATCGAGGGCTTTTTGTGGAATTAGGCTCCCAAAAGCAATTACTAGCGCAAGCTCGGCATTTGTCTTCTGTATGGCATCTAGCTCCAAATCGGTAATCCGATTGGCTTTGATCACTGGTAGGCCAAGCTCGTTCGCCTTTTGAGCAACTGGCGATGGCGTCAGCAGGCGCTTTCTTCCAAGTGGTGCATCAGGTCTAGTAATGACCAGGGCAACCTCATGTTCTTTGGCCACAAGGTCTAAGCCAAGTGCGGCATTTTCTGGCGTGCCGGCAAAAACAATTTTCATTAGAGCGCTCCCGGGTCATCCATGACGATTTTCAGTCCTCTTCGCTTGCTCGCTCCAACTAAACGGGCATTGGTCTTCAGCGCTAAAGCTTTGAGGCTTGCTGAAACCTCAGACCCCTGACTGTAACTGAATCGAATTAGAGCAGTAGCCTCTTCAGCGAGTCGACTTCTCAGCACAACCGCACCAGACTTGGTCGCAATGTCGAGAGCTTGACTAATTGTCTCCTGGGATCCTTCAAGACTGGCTATGCGCGCTGCCGGTGGAAGGTGAAGCGCATTTACCTCTCTGAAGGCGGTGCTTGCAAGCTCGCGATGTTGGCCAAGCGAAATCGCTTGCCCTAGGTCTGCGTCCAGGCCTGCAATATGCGCTCTACCGACATCGGAGAGCAATTCGATAGCCTCCATCCAGTCTCTAATGGCACTCTGTTCAGCCTTTAGATTTGGCATGGAGAGCCAAACGTCTGAGTCGAGAATGAGAAGAGCCGCATAACCATTTGCTACTCGTGGCGCAGACCCGGGAGTTGCCAGCACCAAGTGCCGACTCTTCTTTACCGCGGTCACCTTCGTATCCGACGTGAACTCGGAGATTGTCATCCCGGGGAACGCTTTACCGAATTCAGCCGCTGTTCTAGTGCTTCCGGTTCGGCCTCGACGGAGTTTGGAGGAGCCGCACTTTGAGCAGCTGTGGCTTATCCCCTGGCAAACTCGACAGCGGTTCTCGCCTTTCTCCGTTTCCCAAATCGGACCCTTACAGCTATTGCAAGTCAAGCGCTCGTCGCAACCAGCGCAGTAAACAGTCGCCGAGTTTCCCTTTCGCGGGATTAAAACCAGCACTGGTCCGACTTCCAAAGAATCCCGAATCAACTTGAAACTCGCAGCATCTAGGCGCTGAGCTGGTGGCGAGAATGAGATTCGAGCTGGAGGAAGTTGAACGGTGAAGTCAGAGAGGTAGCCAATTTCAACCAATCTCTGAACCTCTAAAGAGCGGTAATTGGCAGCAAAGAGCAGGTTAATCCCGGTGGTAGCTCGCATCAGGGCAATCTCTCTTGCGTGGGTGTATGGGGAACCCTGCTCTCTTAGCGAGTCGTCTCCATCGTCAAGGACAGCGATTTGGCCAAGGTTTTTTACGGGTGCGTAAATGGCAGAACGGCTCCCAATTACTATCGAGATCTCTTGGCCTAGAACCCTGTGAAATGCCGTGAATCTTTCAGACTTCTTTGCACCCGGAAGCCAGATCGATATCAACCCGCCCAATCCCAGAGCGTTGAAAAGGTCCGACAATTGGGAAATCTGGTCTCTCTCGGGGACGATCAAGATCGCAGATTTGCGCTGTTGATAACTCGCAATCGCTGACTTGAGTAACAGCCAACACCAGTCTGGGTAACGATGTGAGTCGTGCGTTATTGATCTCGCCGAAGTCAGAACCGCAATGCGTCCATCAAGGCTTGTGACGCCCGGGATGTGAGGTAAATCTGGCATCGAGAATTCAAGTGTCTCAGAAGCTGGTTTCTCGATTCGGGGCATGTGCTCAACCACGGCCTGTTGCAATATCTCGCCCAAGGCAACGGCCTGGCGGTTCGCCACCTGCCGGGCAAGCGCAAAGATTTCTGGTGTTACAACAGGTGTCTCGTCGACGATGCCTGAAAGTTCAGATGTGGCAAATGAACTGTGTTCAGGAAGCGCCGAGATAAACCCAGTAGCTCGTTTCTGAGTTCTACCAAGTGGAAAACGAACTCGCTGGCCGATTGTGACTTTGTCTATCAGCTCGGCAGGAACTAAATAATCAAACTCCCGATCGAGCTGAAGCAGATCCGACTCAACAACTACGCTCGCGTAGTTGGCCATCTAGCGACCTGCTGCCTCGCGAAGCGCGTCGGCACGGTCGGTGCGCTCCCAAGTGAATTCTTCAAGCTCGCGGCCAAAGTGTCCGTAAGCGGCGGTCTTGGCGTAGATCGGTCGCTTGAGGTCGAGCTCACGAATAATCGCAGCAGGTCTTAGGTCGAATACTTTCGCCACAGCCTGTTCAATGCTTTGCGCTTCAACCTTTTCGGTACCAAAGGTTTCAACAAACAATGCGACTGGTTTTGCTACACCAATCGCGTAAGCGACTTGAATCTCGGCGCGGTCTGCAAGGCCTGCGGCGACGATATTCTTTGCAACCCACCGCATCGCATAGGCCGCAGAACGGTCGACCTTTGAGGGATCCTTACCGCTGAAGGCTCCACCGCCGTGCCTGGCCATGCCGCCGTAAGTGTCGACGATGATCTTTCGACCAGTTAGACCAGCATCTCCCTGAGGACCACCAATCACAAATCTTCCCGATGGGTTGATGAAGTACTTGGTGTCTTCGGTGCTTAATCCAGAATCAGACATAACCGGTTGGATAACTTGTTCAAAGATCAGCTTTGCCAAGTCGTCTTGGGAAATGTCGGGGTGGTGCTGTGTCGAAAGCACTACCGTGTCAATCGAAACGGGCACCACTCCGTCGTAGTTCACCGATACCTGAGCCTTGCCGTCGGGGCGAATCAGGCCGTTATTTAGCTCTCGTCTGACGATGCTCAAACGTTCGGTGATTCGATGAGAGAGCAATATCGGGGTTGGCATTAGGACTTTGGTTTCGTTTGTCGCGTAACCAAACATCATTCCCTGATCGCCCGCACCGAGTTTGCTGTCAGCATCATCTGACCCAGCCCTAGATTCGAGAGCGTCATCAACGCCGCAAGCAATGTCCGGGGACTGTGCGCCGATTGATACGGAGACGCCGCAGCTGTTGCCATCAAAACCGATTTGAGAGGAGTTATAGCCAATCTCAATGAGTTTCTGTCGAACTAGCTGAGGGATTTCGACATAGCCACTGGTGGTCACTTCACCAGCCACATGAACCAACCCGGTGGTTACCAGAGTCTCAACCGCGACTCTTGCCTCTGGATCCT
>CAZZHB010000006.1:0-21010 GCA_964653615.1 uncultured Aquiluna sp. | reverse complement strand
CTGGCCAAATGCAGCGGAGGATTGCGTTTCTTCCCACGCCGCGTGCTGCTGTTGAGACATTGAACTCCTTTGTCCAATCTCGAGGCATTGTTACCTCAAGATGCATACGCAATTTCAGACACTATCCAATAAATAGGGACTAGGAGATTAGTTTTCGCACCGAAGTTCTGAACTTGTTAGATTTGCGCCCATCAGGTAATCCTCAACGAAGTCATCCACGCAGTCGCTCGAACCATAGGCGGTGTGGCCTTCGCCCTCAAATGTGAGCAGTATTGCACCAGATAGCAGCTTGGAGAGACTCACCGCTTGGCTGTATGGAGTTGCCGGATCACCGGTTGTTCCAACCACCAGCGGCCCAGTTTCTAGAGCAACCGAGTAGTCCAGCTCAACCATAGATTTGCCCTCTGGCCAACCTAGGCAGCCAAGTTCTGGGTAGCCAAAATACTTTCCGAACACGCTACTTGCAGCCAAAACCTCCGAGGTCAGCCGGGAGTATTCCTCGACTGGCACTCGCTCGTCTGCGCAATTGATGGCGATGTTAGCCTCTGAAATATTGGAAAGATACCCGCCCTCGGGATCCTTGTCGTTGTAGAAATCGGCTAGCAGCAACAATGTTGAACCGTCGCCAGCAAACGCCTCCTCGAAGGCCTGGCTTAGGTAAGGCCAGGACTGCTGCGAATAAAGTGCCGCGATGATTCCGTAAATAGCAACCGTCAGACCTGCCTCTCGATCATATTGCGTTGGGAGGGTGGATGTTTCTAGCTCAGTGAGCAGGCCCTGCACCTTATTCAAGGCCTGATCCACATTGCCCTCGAATGGGCATTCGGTCTGAGTTAGGCAGTCTGTCAGGTAGGTGCGAAATGCCTTGTCGAAACCAGCTACCTGATTTACGGTTCCCTCTCTCGAGCTCAAGGTTGGGTCAACCGCACCATCTAGAACGAACTTGCCTACCCGATCTGGAAACAGCGCGATGTAGGTGGCACCCAGCTCGGTGCCATAGCTAAAGCCCAAGTAATCCAGTTTCTCCAAGCCGAGAACTTCGCGAATTAGATCTAAATCTCTGGCGGCCTGCTGGCTATTGAAAAGCGCAACATCAAAGCCAGTCTGCTGGCAATTTTCAGCGAACCGCTGAAGCAGGTCCTTTGAAAAAGCTAGGTCCTCACTCGATCCAATTGGGTAGCCAGACTCCTCGTAATAAACCTGGTCTTTTAAGTTCAAATCGCTACAGGTGACCGGTGCCGAACGACCCACTCCCCTGGGGTCAAATCCGATGAGCTGGAAATTCTCGCGCAATCGATTGGTGCCGATGGAATCGTAATTGTCTCGAAGATAGTCAAAGCCGCTAGCGCCTGGTCCACCTGGATTCAGAAGCAGTGGCGAGAGTTGATCGGTGCCAGCTTTTCTAATCAAAGCGATTTCAAAAACTTCGTCGCTGGGATTGAGGTGATCCAACGGGACTGCGAGGCTGGCACATTCGAAGTCAGTCTCGCACGATTCCCAGCTGATTTCTTGGTTAGCAAATTCCACACCAGATGCCACTTGATCTGTTGGGCTGGGCGTCGCCGGGGTGCACCCTGCCAAAAGCAGTGTCGCCGACAGAACTAGCGCCCTAAGCCGCAACATTGCCTCGGAAAATGAAGTTGGTGCAAAGCGCTTCCAAAACCAATAGATCTCGAACATTGGAGGCTAGGCGAGCACGTGCCTGATTTATCGAATCGAGAATAGAAATCGTGTGCTCAACCGCTGTCGCTTGTGCTCGCTGCATCAGTTCTAACTCGATCTCGGTGTTCACCAATTCAACTTCTGCACCAAGTTGCAAGGCCATCAGATCGCGATAAATCGACTCGGCATCCGTGAAGATTCGATCAATGCCATCGCGCAAAGCCCTGGTCGCCCTGCGCTTCTGATTTTCTTCGAGCTCCTTGAATTGCGCCTTCAGATTCGGAGGAAGTTTTTCATCAGGCGCGAGTCCATAGGCCTTGAGAAGAGCCTCTTTTTCCTGGGCATCCTTCTCGGCACTCGATGCCTCAGCATCACGCTTGGCCACTCCTAAGAGCTTCTCGGCAGCGACCATCGCAGAGCTAAGGTTGGAAATCGACATCAATACACGCAAAGTTTCTGATCTTCTAGCTCTGGCTTCGGATGAGAGCGCTAGCCGCCTTGCCATACCAACGTGGTTTTGCGCCAGCAGTGCGGACTTTCTTGCAAGGTCGATTGCAACGCCATCGCGCTGCACCAACAACGTTGCGACCTCGTCGATGGATGGCAACCGAAGATTTACGTTTCTGGTCCTGGATCTGATGGTTGGCAAAAGGTCAGAGACGCTTGGGGCGCAGAGAATCCAAACCACTTTCTCCGCTGGTTCCTCAAGGGCTTTGAGCAATACGTTTGAGGTTCGCTCAGCCATTCGATCTGCATCCTCGATGATGATGACTCTGAAGTTTCCCACTGTCGTTGCCATCGAGGATCGAGCTACTAAATCTCTCACCTCTTCAATGCTGATCACAACGCGATCGGTCACCAGCATGGAGACGTCAGGATGGGCATCGGCCTGCACCAAACGGCACTGCTGGCACTGACCACAACCATCTTCCAAGCACTGCAAGGCGGCGGCAAAACTTCTCGCGAGATTACTTCGACCCGACCCGGCTGGGCCAGTGAAGAGCCAGGCGTGGTGCACGGAGTCCGGTTTGCCTGTTACTGCCTTTTGAAGCTGCTCAATTGCCTCCGGCTGACCAAGCAGTTCATCCCAAACCGGGTGGCTCAACTCGACTCCATGGTCATCACGCGGGCGCGAATCTGCTGCTGAATCTCATCGATGCTCAAGGTTGCATCCACCACCAAAAAACGTGGTTCTTTTGCCAATTCCAAGTATTGATTGCGAGCCCGCTCAAAGAAATCAACCTTCTCGCGCTCAAGTCGATCGGGTTCCGTGCCGGTCTGGTTCCTGCGGGAGATTGCCGCCTCGGCATCAAGATCGAGCAAAACAGTTAGGTCCGGGATCAGATTGTCCACTGCCCAAAGCGAGATGTTGCGCACCTCTTCGACATCCAGTTCACGCGCTGCGCCCTGGTATGCCACTGAAGAGTCGAAGTAGCGGTCACCTAAAACCACTTTGCCTGCTTCAAGTGCTGGACGAATCTTGGTTGCCACATGATGAGCACGGTCCGCTGCATACAGCAAAGCCTCGGCCCTAGGAGCCACATCACCTTTGCGGTGAAGCAACAGGTGTCGAATTTCTTTCCCGAGCTCGGTGCCACCTGGCTCCAGAGTTCTAACCACTTCCTGGCCTTGGCTCTCCAGCCAGGTTTGAAGTAGGTCTAACTGGGTTGACTTTCCAACCCCGTCGATACCTTCGAAAGTGATAAACACGTCAGCGCTTTTTCCTAGAACTCTTGGTCTTTGAAGTTTTTGGCACCTCTCCCGGTGCGACTCCTAGCTTCTCACGCCTAATTGCTAGCAGCTCGAAGGCTCGGTCACTGGAAATCTCATCCAGCGGCTCATCCTTGGGCACGGTGGCATTGATGATTCCATCGGTTACGTAATTGCCAAACTGGCCGGTCTTTGCCACCACTGGCTTACCCGATGCCGGATCTTCACCGAACTCCCGAAGTGGAGTGGAGGCGGTTCTGCGAGCGCCGTATTTTGGCTGCTTGTAGATCTCGATGGCCTCTTCGAGGGTCAGCTCAAAGATTTGCTCCTCAGAAGTTAGTGATCGCGAGTCGGTACCGCGCTTGAGGTACGGGCCGTACTTACCGTTCTGAGCGGTAATCTCAGCGCCCGACTCAGGATCGATGCCCAGCACTCTCGGAAGTGAAAGCAACTTCACGGCTTCTTCCAAACTGACCGTTGCAACACTCATGGACTTAAACAAAGATGCGGTCTTTGGCTTTGGGTTTCCCTCATCTACCAATGTCACGTAAGCACCATAGCGACCGTCTTTGACAATAATGTCTAAACCGCTTTCTGGCTCTTTGCCCAACACTCGATCTTCGGCTGCCGGGGCACTAATAAGTTCCAGGGCCTTTTCGTGGGTTAGCTCATCGGGCGTAAGACCTTCGGGGATGTTTACGATCTTGCGCTCTTCCCCCTCCATGACCTCAAGGTATGGGCCGTACTTACCGGTTCGCAGCTGAATACCCTCTGCGATTTCAAAGCTGTTGATGAGCCTCGGGTCTGATTCCCCGAGCGACTCCACCGTGCTCTTGAGTCCTGAATCGGCAAAGTAGAAGTTCTTTAGCCAACTCGAGCGATCCAGTTCACCCAGAGCAATTCGGTCGAGGTCCTCTTCCATCTTTGCGGTGAACTCGTAGTCAACCAGGTCGCCGAAGTTTTGCTCTAAAAAGCGAGTTACGGTAAAGGCGATCCATTCCGGCACCAGTGCACTGCCGCGCTTTACTACGTAGCCCTTCGACAAAATGGTGGAGATGATGGCGGCATAAGTGGATGGTCTTCCAATGCCTTGCTCTTCAAGAGCCTTCACCAATGAGGCTTCGGTATACCGCGCCGGAGGTTGAGTTTGGTGAGACTTGGCGTTCGCATCGGAGACCACGATCGTGTTGCCAACTTCGAGCTGCGGCAACTTAGCTTGCTCTTCACTCTCGTCTTCCCTGGTTTCGTCATAGACGGCCAAGAATCCCTTGTAGGTCACGGTGGTTCCGCTGGCGGAAAGCTCAAGCTCTTCACCAGAGAGGTTTAGCCCAAACTTCACCGAGGTGGTTGAGAGTTTGGCATCTGCCATTTGAGATGCCACAGTCCTGCGCCAGATCAATTCGTAAAGTGCGAGCGATCTGCCGTGCAGGATCGACGCCAGTTCGCTTGGGTGCTTGAAGACCTCACCCGATGGACGAACCGCTTCGTGGGCTTCCTGAGCATTTTTTGACTTGGAGCCGTAAACCCTTGGGGCATCCGCCACCAATTCTTTACCAAACAATTCAGCCGCAGCTGCCCTGGCAGCAGCGGTGGCCTGTTGGGATAGCGAAGGAGAGTCAGTTCGCATGTAGGTAATGTGACCCTCTTGGTATAGCTGTTGAGCAGTATCCATTGCCTGCTTGGCACTCATGCCGAGCTTGCGAGAAGCCTCTTGCTGCAAGGTTGAAGTGGTGAAAGGTGCGTAAGGCTTGCGGGTGGATGGCTTGGCCTCAACCGCAGTGACGGTTAAAGTCTGCGCTTTGAGGGCACTTGCCAACGCCTCAGCCTTGGCTGGCTCGAGAACCAACGCAGATCCGGTCAGCTTGCCGTTCTCGTCGAAGCTCTTTCCGGTAGCCAGTTTTTGTTCGTTGACCGCGGTCAGCTTGGCCTCAAAGTCAATCTCGGATTTGCTAAGCATCGCGGTAACGCTTGAGTAGTTGGCCGCAACAAAGGCCATGCGCTCTCGTTCACGCTGCACGATCATTCGAATGGCTGGAGACTGCACTCTTCCGGCAGAAAGACCGCGGTTAATCTTCTTCCAAAGCACCGGGGAAATTTCATAGCCAACGAGTCGGTCAACTACGCGACGGGTTTCCTGCGCCTGAACCAAGTCTTCATTGAGGGCTCGGGTGTTGTTGGCAGCTTCCTGGATTGCCTCTTTGGTGATCTCGTTGAACACCATGCGGCGAACCGGCACCTTGGGCTTTAGAACCTCCAGCAGGTGCCAGGCGATTGCCTCACCCTCGCGGTCTTCATCGGTTGCTAGATAAAGCTCATCCGCTTTCTTCAGCGCGGCCTTGAGATCGCTAACGGTTTTGGACTTACCTGGGGAGACCACATAAAAAGGTAGGAAGTCGTTATCGACGTCAATAGAAAACTTACCCAGCGGACCTTTTTTCTGATCTGCAGGAACATCTTTTGGCTCAGCCAAATCGCGGATGTGGCCAACCGATGCAAGAACTTCAAAGTCACTGCCCAAATACTTGGCAATGGTCTTAGCCTTCGCCGGTGACTCAACAATCACCAATCTCTTTGGCAAACGCTCTCCTTATTCGTTAGATGGCCCAGCCGTAGCTTGGGCAGATAACCGAAACAGCGGTAAAGATTTTGAGACCTCCACCGACGCACTGAAACCGACAATACGACATCTGTCAAGTTCTAAGTCAAATCGAGTGGCAATTTGTTCCGGGTTTTGGCAAGAGTATCCAGAGATTAATCCACGTGCAGTTTCACTGGCAGTCAGGGCCGCCGCATCCGCTACCAATTGCGCTTGCTGCTGCCAATACGCCAGCTGGATTGCTCCTGCCGCCAGTAAAAGCAAGGTTGGCCCCATGCCCAAAGCCACCGCAAAACCTGCGCTGAAACTGCCTCGATCTAGAGCCCATGTTCGAAATAGCAAGCCTCTGCCTCCAATTTGAAAACCAGCTGCCTGGTTGCTTCGACGCAATTCAGTTTTCCCTCGCTCCAACTTCTAAGTGACAGCCCAGGCGATTCGTAAAGAGGCTCGCCAATTGAAATCGCTCGAGCCTGCGTGAACGCCTCCCGAGCCAGTGCGAGCTGTGCTACCCCCAGCTGAAACACCCCAAGGATTCCAGCCAGGGTCAGCACAACGGTTGGAAACAGCAGCAAGAACTCTGCAGTCACCGCTCCTTTTTGATTACTGAATGCCAAGGGCACGCGCCACCAGTCCAAACAAGAGATCGCGAACCGCATCTGATCTCATGACCAAAATCAACAGTCCTGCAAAAGCCACTCCCCCCAAAGTCGCTATGGCGTACTCGGCGGTAATGGCACCTCGGTCACTAACTAATTGCTTCATTTCTTTCCTTTCTTTAGAGCCCGAAGCCGATCAGCATCGGGACGATTGTCAAAATTAGAAATGCAGGCAACACCGTGAGCGACATCGGGATCAGTAGCTCGATGGACATCCGTTTGGCTCTGATCATGGCGTGCTGAAGGCTGCGCTGGGTCACAAGCTCAATTTCGTTTTGCACCAGTTGGCTAAGGGGTGCTCCGGTCGCTTTACTAAGTGCCACTAGCTCCGCAACTTCGGGTTGATTGGCGTTTCTTAGCGGGGCTCCCGATGTGAGCTGGAGGCTGACCTTCATAAGTTCCAAAGCAGGGTGCTGGGGTTCAACCAGTAACGGCGCGAGTAATGAGCCGGACCACCGGATCCCGAAGGCAATAAGTGCCAGTGCGACTGCTAGGGCAGCAATCCCGAGCGGGTGAAAGATCGCCACGATAGTGCCAAAGCCAGCAAGCTGGCCGACAACAAGAGATAGTGCAGGCAACCACAGCATTAGTTTTCGGGTCGCAATTGGCACAGCATTTGCCGAGGCGAGCTCAGACCTAAAACGCTCAAGGTCAAACTCGAAGCTAGCCAGTTGGCTTGCAACCTTCTTGATTGGAGCGCCCGATTGGATTGCGAAGAAAAGCATCTGCTCAACTGGGCTTGCACCTTGGCGACTCAGTCCGGTTAGGCTCAGGGCGGACGGGAGACTTACCCCCGCCGCCATCAAAGCGCCAAATCTTGCAACCACACTCACGCTGAAACCTCCACGACCTCAAGGCGCTGCGTAAATCGACCGATGTTAGTTAGAGTCCTGACCCCCTGGAGTTTTTCCAGCTGCAAAACCAAGTCGAAGGACTGACTCACCATTTGCTCAGTAAGGGCGCGATCAAAACCGGAGAGCATCCCCAACATCAGCAATCGGTCTGGCAAATCTGTGAGTGACTTGCAGTGCAAAGTCGCCATGGTCCCGCGATGGCCATTGTTCATGGCTTGCAGTAGAACTCCGAATTCACTACCTCTTACCTCCCCGACCACAATCCGATCAGGTCGCATTCGTAGTGCTTCAATAACCAGTTGCTGCATTGCGATTGACCCCAGGCCCTCTTGATTGGCTGGCCTTTCGTGCATGGAAACCGCTGGCTCTTTTATGACCAGTTCAGGAATTTGCTCGATGCAAACAACTCGCTCATTGAGTTCAGCAATTAGGGCCCCAAGCAATGTGGTTTTGCCAGAGGAGGTAGCTCCGGCAACCACAATGTTTTGGCGTGATTTCAAAGCAGTTTGCAGAATGTCAAGCTGCCTTTTCGTGAGCATGCCGACTTCGACCAAGTGCTCGAGTCTGACCTGAATGTTTGGGTGCCTTCTGATTGAAACCAGCGGCTTTTCGCTAACTCCATGGCCGAGTACCGCGTGAAAACGAAAGTTCCCGATCATGAAATCAGATATGGGCTTTGCCATATCGATTCGAGAACCAGTTTCAAAGCCAAGCTCAATAAGCAGCTCGGTGAGTTCTTGCTGATTCTGAAACGGGTTGACGGTTCTTACTAACCCCTCGCCAACATCTATATAGGTATGAAGGTGCCCGTTGAGAATCAAGTCGGTCAGCCCAGGCTTGGCCAGCAGTTTGGCTAGCGCATCTGGCAACTTGATTTCCATGGCTTGATGTTCGTGGCTGCCAATCAAGCAAACTGCCAAGTGCGAGACATCTGTGGAAAAAGAAAGGGCCGGCAGGTTTGGGGGAAACCTGCCGGCGAGCGACTGCGCATTGGGGGAACGCTGCAGTCGCCATCTGACCTAAGTCAGGCCTCAATTTTATGCGGTTATCACTTGTTCTGTCCCCCATTTGTGGAAGTTTTCTACAAGTTCATTGCAAACACTCAGTTTTGAACAACCGTGCCAAAAAAATCTGGCATGATGAGCAAGTCAACACCTGGAGGACAAAGATGTCTGTTGAACACGAAATTGAGAACTTGCTGCACGAAGAAAGGCGCTTCGAGCCGAGCAAGGACTTCGCCGCTAACGCAATTGCGCAGCCCGAGATTTACGGTCGCGCCAAGGCAGATCGCTTAAAGTTTTGGGCCGATGAAGCCAGAAAACTGCACTGGCACAAACCTTTCACCCAAACCCTGGATTGGTCGAACGCTCCGTTCGCCAAGTGGTTCCATGACGGTGAATTGAACATCAGCTATAACTGCCTAGATCGCCACGTTGAGGCTGGTTGGGGTAAGCGAGTAGCACTGTTTTTCGAGGGTGAACCCGGTGACACCAAGGTTTATACCTATCTCGATTTGCTCATCGAAGTGAAGAAGGCAGCCAACTTACTACTCAAGCTAGGGATTCAGCCCGGCGACCGCGTTGCCATCTATATGCCGATGATTCCTGAGGCGATCATCGCGATGCAGGCGGTCGCCCGCGTCGGAGCCGTGCACTCGGTAATCTTTGGAGGCTTCTCGGCCGATTCACTCGCTTCGCGCATTCAAGATGCTGAGGCGAAGCTGGTGATCACTGCCGACGGTGGCTTCCGAAAGGGTAAGCCGAGCTTGCTAAAGCCTGCGGTTGATCAGGCTTTGGCGGACAACAAGTGCCCGACCGTAGAGAATGTTTTGGTTGTGAACCGAACTGATTCACAGGTCGATTGGGTTGAGGGTCGTGACCTGCGCTGGGAGGAAGAACTTCGCACCGTAGACGCTGAACACGTCGCCGAAGGTTTCAACGCAGAACACCCGCTGTTTATCCTTTACACCTCGGGAACGACCGGCAAGCCGAAGGGTATTTTGCGCACCACCGTTGGTTACCTAACCCAAGCTTCCTACACGCACAAGAACGTCTTCGACCTGCACGAGGGTCAGGATGTTTACTGGTGCACGGCGGACATTGGCTGGATTACCGGTCACTCTTATGTTGCCTATGGTCCCCTCGCCAACGGCGCAACTCAGGTGATCTACGAGGGAACTCCAGATAGCCCAGACTGGGGCAGATGGTGGGACATTGTTCAGAAGTACCACGTAAACATCCTTTACACAGCGCCAACCGCAATTCGCAGTTTCATGAAGATCGGTCGACAGGTCACCACACACTACGACCTAAGTTCAATTCGAGTGCTGGGCAGCGTTGGAGAACCAATCAACCCAGAAGCGTGGATGTGGTACCGCGAGGTAATCGGCGGCAATCAGGCGCCGATTGTTGACACCTGGTGGCAGACCGAAACCGGCGCCATCATGATTTCGCCGCTACCTGGAATTACCGCTACCAAGCCAGGAAGTGCTCAAGTAGCGCTCCCCGGTATTGAGATGCGAATCATCGACGACGAAGGCCAGGAAGTTGGTCCAGGTCACGGTGGCTACCTAACCATCACCGAACCTTGGCCATCGATGTTGCGCGGCATCTGGGGAGACCCAGAGCGCTACAAAGAAACCTACTGGTCGCGCTTTGAAGGCAAGTACTTTGCCGGCGATGGTGCCAAGTTCGATGCCGATGGCGACCTGTGGTTGCTTGGACGTGTCGATGACGTCATGAACGTTTCTGGTCACCGACTCTCCACTGCCGAGATTGAATCTGCCCTGGTTTCGCACCCATTCGTTGCCGAAGCAGCCGTGGTTGGAGCGAAGGACGAAACCACTGGTCAAGCGGTTGTGGCTTTCGTGATTCTGCGTTCCTCACACAAGGACGAGATTGGATCCGATCTGGACACCTCAAAGATTCTTCGCGACCACGTTGCAAAGGAAATTGGTCCAATCGCAAAGCCGCGCACCATCTTTGTGGTGAGCGAATTGCCAAAGACCCGATCAGGCAAGATTATGCGTCGTCTGCTGAGAGATGTTGCTGAAGATCGACCAATCGGTGACGTTACAACCCTGGCTGACACCTCCGTGATGGACACCATCACCGGAAGAATCAGCCAGGGAGCAAACGACTAGGTGCTAGGCAAACTCGACGATTAGCTCGACTTCTACTGGAGCATCCAGTGGCAGCGATGCAACGCCAACGGCACTTCTGGCGTGCAATCCAGCCTCGCCGAATACCGCACCCAAGAGTTCAGATGCGCCGTTTAGGACGCCCGGCTGCCCCGTGAATTCCGGGGTAGAAGCAACGAAGCCGACCACCTTCACCACGCGCTTGACACGGGATAGGTCACCGATGACGCTCTTGATAGCAGCCAGAGCATTTAGCGCACAGCGCTGAGCGATCTCTTTTGCATACTCCGGCGAGATCTCCTGGCCGACCTTGCCGGTTGCCATCAGGGTGCCATCAATCAGTGGAATCTGGCCTACGGTGAAAACCAAGTTGCCAGAAACAACCGCTGGGACGTAGGCGCCAGCAGGTGTTGCGACCTGTGGTAGCTGAAGTCCAAGCTCAGCTAACTTTTGTTCGATGCTCATGCCTGCACCTCGCGCTTGAAGAAGGCGATTAGTCCACCCTGGGGACCGGTGGTTACTTGAACAAGTTCCCAGCCCTGGTTGCCCCAGGTGTTTAGAATTTGGGTCTCTTTGTGAAGCAAAAGAGGGGTTGTGATGTATTCCCACTTAGTCATTTACAGCTCCGTTTCAGCATGTGGCAGGTAACCTAGAGTCTATGTCCGGAAAGAAATCTCAATCCGCGCTCACCAACTTTATAAAGTTTGGTTTGCTTAGTGCCGTAGCCGGTGTGCTTTCGGTAGCAATTTTGGCCCCGATGGCGGCCGTGGCTGGAGTTGCAGCCTCCACCGGTGCTGGACTATTTGAAGGGCTTCCTGCCTACATCAAGCCAGTAAACGCGTCTCAAGCCTCAACCATTTACGCGCTTCGTGACGGTGAGCCAGTGAAGATGGCAACTTTTTACCACGAGAACCGCATTGAGGTGCCCTTCGAGGACATCTCTCCAAACTTGATCAATGCCGTTATCTCGGTTGAGGACCCTCGCTTTTACGAGCACGGTGGCGTTGACATCATCTCGCTGTTGCGAGCCACTTTGACCAACCTGGCAACCTTTGGTGAGGGTCCTGGTGCTTCAACTATCACCATGCAATACGTTCGCCAGTCTCAGGTGGAGGCCGCGAACCTAACCGGTGACGCCGAGGCAATCGCCGCCGCTACCGAGGTAACTGTGGCGCGAAAGCTACGAGAGATTCGCCTCGCCATCGCACTTGAAAACGAGGTCGAAAAGAAGGACATTCTGGCCGGCTACCTGAACCTAGTTTTCCTAGGGAACCAGATCAACGGAGTTGAAACTGCCAGCCAGTATTACTTTGGGACCTCGGCCAAAAACCTAAACGTGCCACAGGCCGCCTACCTGGCCGCTATGTTGAAGTCACCGAATGACTACAAGCCGGATGACTCTGAAAACCTAGAGCGCGGAATCGGTCGCAGAAACTATGTGATTCAAGCGATGGCCGATGAGGGTTACATCACTCAGGCTGAGGCAGATGGCTACAAAGAGTCGCCGATTCAAACCAAGATCACAAAGAGCCAGCAGGGCTGTGAAGCAAATCAAACCACCGCCTTTTTCTGCGACTACACGGTTTGGACCATTCGAAACTCCACTGAGTTTGGTGAAACCAGTGAAGATCGCGAGATGCTGCTAAGGCGCGGTGGACTTGAGATTTACACAACCTTGGACCTAGACGTCCAAGAGACCGCATTCAAGGCAACCATGGACATGTTGCCCGGCGATAACGAATGGGCCTTTGGTACCGCATCGGTGTCTGTCGAGGTGGGTACCGGTCGAGTTTTGGCTATGGTGCAGAACCGCTACTTCGACCAATCCGACAACCCGGAACCTGGTCGCACCTCGGTGAACTTCAACACCGATAAACCATATGGTGGTTCGTCAGGATTCCAGCCGGGTTCTACCTACAAGGTCTTTACCCTGGCTGAGTGGCTGAAGAATGGCTACACCCTGGGCGATCACGTAGATGGTCGAATCTTCACCGGTGAAGACGTGGACCTTGATGGCCAAGCCGACAAGGTCAAGATCTGGAATGTAGAGAAAGACTTCCGAGCTAGCTGCGGTGGCGTAGTTGGCCTCTGGGAAGTTAATAACTCAGGCGATAAGACCGTTGACGACATCAGCGTTAGACAGGCTGTCATCACTTCACAGAACACCGCTTTCGCAGCAATGGCAGCAAAGCTTGACCTCTGCGCAATTCGTGACACCGCTCGCGCATTTGGAGTTCACCGTGCCGATGGTGAAGAGTTGCTTTACGTCCCGGCAACTATCTTGGGCACCAACGAAATTGCACCGCTAACCATGGCTGCTGCCTACGCCGGAATTGCCAACAATGGCACGGTCTGCTCTCCGGTTTCGATCGACAAGGTCATCCTCAGAAGAACCAATGAGGAGATTCCGGTTCCAAAAACCATCTGCAGTCAAGCAGTAAGCCCCGACATCGCACACGCCATGGTTGAGGCGCTCAAGGGCGTAATGTCCGGTGGAACTGGTTCCGCGGCGAATCCTGGTGACGGAACTCCCCTTGCCGGTAAGACCGGAACCACCGACAGCCGAATCCACACTTGGATGACTGGTTTCTCTTCCAAGGTTGCTACCGCAACTTGGGTCGGTAACGTGTCTGGCCTCACCTCGCAGTCTGGCAAGAGCGTGAATGGTCGAGCCGTTCCGGTTATCAGGCATGCGATTTGGAAGCAGATTATGACTGAGGTCAATAAGCGCTACCAGGGAGAAGCTTTCCCTGCCGCACTGCCGCAGTACACCGCACCAACCATGATTACGATCCCAAACACAACTGGTGTTGACCTTGAATCTGCAAAGCTCACCCTGACAGGTGCTGAACTAAACATCGCGGTACAAAAGCGCGAGGTGCAGTCTTCGGCTCCCGCTGGGACAGTTGCCTACACAATCCCAGCCGCGGGTCAAACTATCGAGCGTGGTTCGATTGTGAAGATCTTTGTCTCAGCTGGCGGCAAGCTGGTGGTTCCAAGCGTCAAGGGATTGGAACTAAACCAAGCTAAGGCGTCCTTGGAGGCAATGGGCTTTACGGTTTCGCTGCCACAGTCAAGCCAAAGTCAGCTAAAGCAGTGTGACCCAGCGCTAGCTCAAGGCGTTGCCCACAGCACCCTGCCCGCAGCTGGAGCTGAAGTAAGCGCCAATAGCGCCATAGTTCTGATTCCGAATCAATGTGGCTAGCCGGTAACGCTGGTCCTTTTGCGCTCAAAGAGGTTGAGCTTTCGATTGGGCTTGCAAAGCCAATTCGAGTGCTTCACATCTCGGATCTGCACTTTGCTCCGGGCCAAAAGTCAAAGGCCAGCTTTCTAGCAAAGCTCGCCGAACTCAAGCCAGATTTGGTGGTCAACACCGGCGATAACCTCGGACACAAAGACGCAATCAACCCATGCCTAAGCGCCCTAGAGCCACTGCTGAAGTTTCCGGGTGTCTTCGTGAACGGCTCTAACGATTACCGTGCTCCGAAGTTTAGAAACCCGCTTCGCTACTTCCGAGGCCCTTCGGAGGTGAGAAATGAAGTTGATCTTGACACTGAGCGCTTCACCGCGGAGCTGACTGGTGCCGGCTGGCTGGACCTCAACAACAACTCGGGCACACTCGACTTAGCAGGTGCAAAGCTCGGATTTCTAGGACTTGATGATCCCCATGAAAACCTTGATGACCTAGCCAGTCTCGATGCTCAGAGAAGCGCTCTAACCGAAGCTGACATTCTTTTTGGGGTGGCTCACGCCCCATATCTAAGAGTTATCGAGGCATTCACAAAACTGAGCGCAAGCGTTGTCTTCGCGGGTCACACTCACGGCGGACAGATTTGCCTGCCGGGCGAGAAAGCCATGGTTACCAATTGCGATTTGCCAACCGAATACGCCCAGGGGGTTAGCGGTTGGGAATTTGATGGCAAGCAAAGTCTGCTTCACGTCTCAGCGGGCATGGGATGCTCGATCTTTGCCCCGGTGAGGCTTTTCTGCCCACCCAGTGCGACGCTGATAACTATTAGTTAGCCAAGCTCCGCAGCAACTAGTTCTGCGATCTCATAGGTGTTCAAAGCGGCACCCTTGCGAAGGTTGTCCCCCACCACAAACAAATCGATGGTGTTAGGGAAATCCTGAGCCTGACGAATGCGGCCAACAAAAGTTGGATCCTGACCGGCAACGTGAGCAGGGGTTGGATAGACACCATTTGCCGGGTCATCCATCACTACAACGGTTGGCTGCTTTTCCAATTCTGCGCGCACTTCTGCAGCGGTTAGTGGGTTAGCAAAGGTTGCGTGAACGGCTAGCGAGTGAGCAACCTGCACCGGAACACGAACGCAGGTCGCTGCCACCTTTAGGTCCTTGATGCCCAGAATCTTGCGGGATTCGTTGCGAACCTTCAGCTCCTCAGATGAGTGCCCTTCGTCCTTCAAAGAACCAGCCATTGGGATAACGTTCAAAGCGATCGGAACTGGCCATGGTGAGTCAGCCAACGGCGCTCCGTTTGCGGTCAATGTGCTGGTGACGTTGTCCGAGGAAAGACCCGCGTCCTGGTTCTTCGAGACGGCCTGAATCTCCTGCTGCAATCTCTCAATACCCGGCGCACCAGCACCGGAAACAGCTTGATAGGAAGAGACAACCAACTCGGTTAGCTGCCA
The DNA here is from genome assembly GCA_964653615.1 of uncultured Aquiluna sp. Classification (GTDB taxonomy): domain Bacteria; phylum Actinomycetota; class Actinomycetes; order Actinomycetales; family Microbacteriaceae; genus Aquiluna. The sequence continues at coordinate 5,741 of CAZZHB010000006.1, read as the reverse complement.
CTTGCTGTGGAGGGCACCCAGGGCAGCCATCATGGTCAAGGTAGTGCAGTTTGGGTTTGCGATGATGCCCAGCGGACGAGACTTTGCCGCGTGTGGGTTAACCTCTGGAACCACCAGTGGAACCTCTGGGTTCATGCGGAAGGCAGCTGAGTTATCTACCGCTACCACGCCCTTCGAAGCCGCAATTGGGGCCCAGATTTCGCTAACCTCGTCTGGAACGTCAAACATCGCGATGTCAATGCCGTCGAAGGCTTCTTCACTCAAAGCCACCACGGTGTGCGGGGTGCCGTGAACCATAATCTGCTTGCCAGCCGAACGTGGAGATGCAATGAGGCGAATCTCGCCCCAGATGTTCTCTCTCGAGTTGATGATGTCGATCATCACGGTGCCAACGGCTCCGGTTGCTCCAACTAGTGCGAGATTTGGCTTTGACATTACTTACCTTCCAGTGCCTGCGTAAACCACTGCAGTGTCAGCGGCATCAAGTTCAAATGCGGTGTGGACGATGCGAGTTGCTTCCTTTAGCTGGTCCGCACGAGTAACAACCGAAATGCGAATCTCCGAGGTGGAAATCATTTCGATGTTGATACCGGCACGAGCCAGTGCACCAAAGAACTTGGCAGACACACCTGAGGAGGTCTTCATGCCTGCGCCAACGATTGATAGCTTTCCGACCTCGTCGTCATAGGAGATGGACTGGAAGCCAACCTCGGCCTGCTTGGCCTTGAGTGCCTCGACGACCTTTGGTCGATCGACGTGCAAAAGAGTGAAGGAGATATCGCTCAAGTGGTTCTCGGTGGTGGATACGTTCTGAACGATCATGTCGATGTTCGCACCCGACTCTGCCACAACCGAGAAGACCTCGGCGGCCTTGCCTGGACGGTCTGGCAGACCAACGACTGTGATCTTTGACTGGGTGTCATCCGAAGCAACACCTGAAACTACTGGCTCTTCCACTTCATCTCCTGGCTGGTTGGTGTAAACGAGAGTGCCTGGGTCAAGGCTAAAGGTCGAACGAACCCTAAGTGGTACCGAGTGACGTCGAGCGAACTCAACGGCTCGGATGTACAAAATCTTGGCTCCCGAGGAGGAGAGCTCCAGCATCGAATCGATGTCGATTTGGAAAAGCTTGTGTGCTCTTGGCACCACGCGTGGATCAGCTGTGTAGACACCGTCCACATCCGAGTAAATCTCGCAGACATCCGCCTTCAAAGCCGCCGCTAGCGCAACAGCAGTGGTGTCAGATCCACCACGACCCAGGGTTGTTACATCGCCGGTCTCGAAAGAAAAACCTTGAAATCCAGCAACAATCGCAATTTCCCCAGCTTCAACGGCAGCCTTTACCCGGTTGGGCTCAAGCTTCCAAATGCGAGCTGCACCGTGGTTTGAATCGGTTGAGATACCTGCCTGAAATCCGGTGAAGGACTTCGCCTTACCACCCATTTCCTGGATCGCCATTGCCAAAAGGGACATCGAGATACGCTCACCGGCGGTCAGTAGCATGTCCATTTCGCGACTGCCGCGATTTACAGAAACCGAATCCGCCAGATCAATAAGTTCATCAGTGGTGTCGCCCATGGCCGAAACCACAACAACCACCTGATTACCATCGGATTGGGTTTTCAAAACGCGCGCAGCGACATGCTTGATCTTCTCAGCGTCAGAGACGGAAGACCCACCGAATTTTTGCACGATTAGTGCCAAGGGGCGCTCCTTGGAAAAAAGGGGGATTCTACCTCCGTGGTAGTGGCCCAATTCTAGTTGACTCGGCGTCTACCCTCAAAGGCTCTGCCCAAAGTCATGTCATCCGCGTATTCAAGATCTCCGCCAACTGGAAGGCCGGAAGCCAACTTGGTAACCGAAATTTCCATCGCTCCGAGCAACCTGGTCAGGTAGGTTGCAGTGGCCTCACCCTCAAGATTTGGGTTGGTTGCAAGAATGACCTCTTTGATTTGCGGGTCAGCCAAACGCTTCATCAAATCCTTGATGCGAAGCTGATCTGGACCCACTCCCGCAATTGGAGAAATGGCACCGCCGAGAACGTGGTAGCTGCCGCGGAACTCTCTAGTGCGCTCAATTGCATTGATGTCTTTTGACTCTTCAACTACGCAAATCACGCTGAGATCGCGCTTGGGGTCTGAACAAATGCCGCACTTTTGATTCTCAGATACGTTGCCGCAGATTTCGCAGAAGCGAACCTTTTGCTTTACCTCACGAAGTACATCGGCGAGCTTGGAAACGGACTCAAGATCGGATTCGATCAGGTGAAATGCAATGCGCTGCGCTGACTTTGGGCCAACACCAGGCAGCCTGCCCAGCTCGTCGATTAGTTCTTGAACTATGCCGTCATACATCAGTTGTCATCGTTCTTTATTGGGGTGGCACCTAAGACCTCACGAAGGAAAAACTCCCCGGCCCGATCATCGTCCTGCACTGCCGGCTGCTCGATAACCTCGGTTGCCGGTTCTTGAGCTTCGATCTCTTCTTCGGTCACAAACTCTTCTGCCGGGGTTGGCTCAATCACCGGAGCGGTCACCGGCGGCGGTGCCTGTTCAGCAACCTTGGCTCGGTACTTCACAGTCACACCCAACTTCTCCTTGATGACCGTTCTCAGCACCTCAGAGGCCCCCTGAGAAGTCTTGAAGGCATCGACATCGCGCTGCGACTGGAACAACAAGGTGAGTACATCACCCTCAAAATCCAGCACCTTTGTGGTGAAGGCGACCGCCCAGGCCGAACGTGACTTCTTGGCAAGAGCATCAAGGATGTCCTGCCAGCCGTTCTTGAACGATGCGGTGGTCAAAGGACCTGAAGACACAGCTGCTGGCTTTTCAGCCACAGGCTTTTGGGCTACCGGCTCGACCGCCGGTGCAACTTTGGCAGGGGCTGGTTCCGCTGCTTTTGCCTTAGGTGCCTCGGTTGGCTTTGCCGCTGGTTCTACAACCCTCTTCACCGGAGCCTCAATCGCCGGTGCCAGCACCCTGGCGCAAAGAAGTTCAAGCTGAAGTCTTGGGTTTGAGGCAGCCGAAGTGTCGGCCAACGCTTTTGAAGTTGCCTCTGCTGCCGAGGTCAGCTGGTTCAGGCCAAAGCGGTTGGCCTGAATGGTCAGCAGGTCGAACTGCTCTGGCCCTAATCCACGCAAGATGGCGCGAGCGCCGTCTCCCAGTGAGGAAACCAGCATTAGATCGCGAATGCGCTCCAGCAAATCCTCAAGGAAGCGTCGGGCATCCTGACCGGATTGAATCACCTTGTCGACCGCAGCAAATGCTTTTGCTGGATCAATCTCCGCGAAGGCGTCGATAACCTCACCCATGAGTTGATCGTGGGTGAAGCCAAGCAGATTCACGGCTCGCTCGTATGCGATCTCTTTGCTATCGCTGCCCGCAATGAGCTGGTCCAACAAACTAAGTGCATCTCTAACAGAACCGCCGGATGCTCGAACCACCAGCGGCATTACGCCGCCTTCGGCACTAAAGCCCTCGGACTCCAAAACTGACGTTAGGTACTCCAGCAGTTCGCCCGGAGGGACTAGTCGGAATGGATAGTGGTGCGTGCGGGAACGAATTGTTCCGATTACCTTGTCTGGCTCGGTGGTGGCGAAGATGAACTTCACGTGAGCTGGCGGTTCTTCCACGATCTTTAGCAGTGCATTGAAGCCCTGGGTGGTAACCATGTGAGCCTCATCGAGAATGAAAATCTTGTAGCGATCTCTAGCCGGTGCGAAGATCGCACGTTCGCGCAGGTCTCTGGCATCGTCAACACCGTTGTGGCTGGCTGCGTCAATCTCTACAACATCCAAAGACCCGGAGCCGCCGCGTGACAAATCGATGCAGGATGGGCACTTGCCGCAAGGGGTGTCTGTTGGACCCTCAGCGCAGTTGAGGCAGCGAGCCAAAATTCTTGCCGAGGTAGTCTTGCCACAGCCGCGAGGGCCGGAGAAAAGATAAGCGTGGTTTACCCGGTCAGCCCGAAGTGCTGCCATCAAAGGCTCTACGACCTGGGTTTGCCCAATTAGTTCGCCAAAGGATTCTGGGCGATAGCGGCGGTAGAGAGCGGTAGTCACGCCCCAAGCCTAACCCCCAATTCAGACAAAGATTGCCTAACCAAAGGTGTGTGAATAAAGCGACTCCCCGTGCACCCGCCAGAGCTCAGTTACCCTTGCTACCTCTCGGTCCTGGGGGATTAGCCAAGGTGACGCCACACGGGGAGTCGCCTCAAATTCTACGCCAGTTTCCCGCTAACTACACCCGGGCTTGAATCCAACCGAGCAGGTCGGCTAGCGCTTGCTCTGCCACCAGGTCGTTGAGTAGCTCATGGAATGCACCCGGATACAACTTGAGCTCTTTGTCAACAGCAGCAATTGATTCGTAAAGTGCGATTGCAGCTAGGTGGTCGGTGGAGGTGTCCTGATCTCCGTGCATTACCAGGGTTGGCACCTTCCAGTCCCCCACCTTGCTCCAGACCTCATCTGAGATTTCCAGCACGGTCTTCGCTACGAGGTTTTTGGCTTTGCCCTGGAAAAACATTGGGTCATTGGCTGCGATGCGAATAATCTCTGGGTCACGGCTAAGTGCTTCAAGTCCTGGACGAGGCAGTGGAATAGGAGCATTTGGTGCAATTCTTCCCATCACTCCCCCGAGCAATCGCTCCCACCCCTTTGATGGCTGATGCATGGCTGAACTGCCAATGACGGCAGCGGCAACATTCGCCGAACTGCGAACCACGCTGCCAGCTGTAATCAAGCCACCTAGCGAGTGACCGTAGAGCACGGTTGGGAGTTTGGTGGAAACAATCTCCTCGCGAGCCTTGAGGTGAAGCTGGACCGCCTGCTGCAGGTCAATCTGTCCTCGTATGCCCTCGCTGCGACCGTGACCGGGAAGGTCAAATGCATAGACGTCTATCCCAAGCGCATTGAGTTTTGGAATCAGCTGGCTGTACTGAGTTACGTAGCGCTCGGAGTATTCACCGAGCCCATGCTGCAGCAGCAACTGCGCTTTGGGAAACGGCGACCTCCAAACAAACCCAACTACTCCATCGGCTAGATTCCAAGGTTCAAAAAGCGGGTTCATGATGTCCTAACTAGTTTTGCGGGAAGCCAAGATTGATGCCGCCGTGGCTGGGATCTAGCCAACGTGAGGTAACAACCTTGGTCTGAGTAAAGAACCTAAAGCCCTCTTCACCGTGAGCTCTGGAGTCTCCAAACAGCGAGTGCTTCCAACCACCGAACGAGAAATACGCAACTGGAACTGGAATCGGCACGTTGATACCGATCATGCCAACCTCAACCTCATGCTGGAATCTTCTGGCAGCTCCACCGTCATTGGTGAAGATTGCGGTGCCATTGCCAAATTCACCCGAGTTAATTAGCTGCAACCCCTGTTCGTAGCTTGAGACGCGCACCACCGAAAGCACTGGGCCAAAAATCTCTTCCTGGTAAACCTTCGATGAAACTGGGACCTTGTCCAAAAGGGTTGGTCCTAGCCAAAATCCATTCGGAGCACCGTCGGCAACAACTGCCCTGCCATCCACAACCACCTCAGCGCCATCTTGCTCGGCAATTTCGATGTATGAGGCAACCTTGTCGCGGTGGACCTTGGTCACCAGCGGACCCATGTCGCAGGATCGCCGGCCATCACCCACCTTGATCTGAGCCATGCGAGCAGAAATCTTGGAGATCAATTCATCTGCAACTGGCTCCACGGCCACGACAACGGAGATTGCCATACAGCGCTCACCGGCAG